>CBETWD010000017.1:0-23733 GCA_965539945.1 uncultured bacterium | reverse complement strand
ATGTTCATTAGTCTATCCGTTGATCTCTTTCCCGCTCGGTCTGGTCCGGAGTCACATCGATAATAAGAGAGCTTGGATCCGGATCACTATTGGTCTCACTACGCCTTGCACATTCCTTCTCAAACTGGCGCATGACCTTGCGAACACGCCATGCCATGTAGCCGGCTGCAATGGAAAAGACTAGCACAGCGCCCAAAAACAGCGGCAGGGCCACAAAAAAGGCGGCCACGGCAAGCAGTCCCAGTCCCAATAGAGCAAGTGGAGACATATTAGTGGATTTGCAATATATTCTGCGTTGTGTCATTTTAGTCCTCATTGGATTGTTGATTGTTGATTGCTCATGAATCAACGGCTATTTCTGTTTCTTCATCTTTTCCCATTCAAAATTCGATGTTGGACGTTCGATGTTCGATGTTCATCTTTTTTTTGAACCCCTGAACCTTTGAACACTGAACCTCTGAACGCCTTTAATCACTCTTTATGTATATAGCCGATGAGTTCCTGGTCTATTTTTTCAGGATCTCCCGTGTTGTAGTTAAGGATATTCTTTAATAAAAGAAATGAGTCGAGATCCATCTCCTCAAACCGGATTCCCATTCCTTTTTCATCCGTGCGAACTACACGCCCCTTAAAAAAAAGCACAAGCTTCGAACTGGTGCCTGTAAGATGCAATTCCAGTTCACAGGGAGTTCCGGTAGAAAACTTGATATCACTATAACAGTAAAGTCCTTTCAGACTGATATCTCTTGTTTGATCGCAGCGTATCTCCTTGGCATCCTGTTTTAGAGACCACAGGCACACTGCGGTTTTAAATGGGACCCGAATATATTTGCGTTGTTCAGTATCTGCTACCATAATACTGTCTCCTCAAGATTTTTCCACCATGGACCTGATTTTAAGACGCAGGCCCTGAAGCCTGATGAACCCCTCTGCATCTGCCTGACTGTAAACATCGTCTTCCTCGAATGTAGCAAACTCCGGCCGGTATAGTGATTTCTCCGCCTTTCTTCCCACAACCTGACAGTTTCCTTTATAGATCTTGAGTCGAACCCTTCCGTTCACATTAGTCTGGGACTCGTCTATAAGCCTTTGAATCAGCTCCCGTTCGGGCGAAAACCAGAAACCGTAATAAATAAGCTCTGAATAACGTGAAACCAGGCTATCCCGCAAGTGCATAACCTCCCTGTCCAGAGTTATGGACTCAAGGGCCATATGGGCTGTACGAAGAATAGAACCGCCCGGCGTCTCATAGACCCCTCTTGATTTCATCCCGACAAAACGGTTCTCAACCAGATCAACCCGTCCAATCCCGTTATCGGCACCTATAAGGTTTAACCTTGACAATAATTCTGCTGCGGAAAGACGCTCACCGTCAATAGCCTTCGGATCTCCCTGCTCAAAATCGATTTCCACATAAGATGGTTCATCTGGGGCGTTTTCAGGGCTTTTTGTCCACATAAACATGTCTTCATGTGGTTCTGCCCACGGGTCTTCCAGGATTCCACCCTCATAACTTATGTGTAGCAGGTTTGCATCCATACTGTAAGGCTTTGCCTTTGTGACCGGTACTGGTATGCCATGGGCCTTGGCAAAGTCTACGAGCTTCTGTCTGGAATTGAGGTCCCATATGCGCCAGGGGGCTATGATCTTGAGGCCAGGGGCAAGTGCCATAAAGGAGAGCTCAAAACGGACCTGGTCGTTTCCCTTGCCGGTTGCCCCGTGGCTGACTGCATCAGCCTCAACTTCCCTGGCAACACGTACCTGTTCTCTGGCAATGAGGGGCCTTGCTATGGACGTACCCAGCAGATAGGTACCCTCATAAATAGCATTTGCCCTGAACATGGGAAAGACAAAGTCCTGGACAAACTCCTCTTTGAGGTCCCTTATCACTACCTCTGAGGCCCCTGTATTCAGGGCCTTCTGCTTCACAGCTTCCCAGTCCTCTTCCTGGCCTATATCTGCGGAATAGGCCACCACAGGGCAGTTATAGATCTCTTGTAGCCATCTGAGAATAACAGATGTGTCGAGTCCGCCTGAATAAGCAAGGACTATTTTATTTATTTTTTGTTTCTGCATATAGGAATTCCCCTACCCTCAATCCCTCAATTTATCTCAATCTATCAAAAAAACGTATTTTTTATATAGGAATAATACATTTTATTAAATAATATGTATTACCTATCTGACAAAAATCAAGGATATATTCTTTAAAAGCATTTTTTCCAGACCCTCCAAAAGCCGTTTTAATGCTGTAATTAGCACAAATTATGACTGTTTCCTTTGCAGTACCAGCTAATTGGCGTGGCCCAACCCTTCATTCCCCCAATATGCTCCAGACAGCTATTCTCTCTTCATCTCAAGATTCCAGAAAATGCTTCCGCACGGGCATTTAATGTTTGATGGTGTCATGCCTTTCAAATTGAGTACGAACATCCCGCCACATCTCGAGCATTTGAAGACGTCCTCGAGATCCTGAAAAGCTGTGAGGTATTTTCACGGTAAAATCAAGGCAAGATACAGATACGTCCTTTAGAGGTATCGGTCACTTGACCCACTTCCTGGTGAAAGACGCCTCTTTGCTCAAAGTCTTTGTGTAAGGCTTCTGCGTGCTTTTCCGGGACTGCAATCAAGAGCCCTCCTGAGGTCTGGGCATCCGCCATGCAGTCAACCAGCAAAGTGTCCACGTCTTTTTCCACGGTTACGGACTGCTCGCAGTATTTCCGGTTGGCAAAGCTCCCTGCCGGGATCATGCCCATGTTGGCCATGTCCCGGACCGAGGAAAGCAATGGCACACGAGAGGCCCAAAGTTGGATCTCTACGTCTGACATAACGGCCATCTCCAAGGCGTGACCCAGAAGACCAAATCCGGTAATGTCAGTACAGGCGTTAACACCCACTGCCTGCATGGCCTCGGCTGCATCCCGGTTGAGAGTGGTCATCCACCGGATGGCCTCCTGCTCCACCTCGTTGGAAAGCAAACGAGCCTTAATGGCTGTGGTCAGGATACCGGTCCCCAGGGGCTTGGTAAGGAACAGCCGGTCCCCGGGCTGGGCACCGGCGTTTGTTACTACCTTCTTAGGGTGGACAGTCCCTGTAATACTCAGGCCGTACTTGACTTCAGGATCATCCACGCTGTGCCCGCCCACCAGAAGCGCACCGGCCTCATGGACCACTTCGAGCCCTCCAAGAAGGATCTCCTTCAAGATATCCGCATGGAGCTCTTTCTGGGGAAAACAGACAAGGTTCATTGCAGTCAATGGCCTTCCCCCCATGGCATAGACATCGCTCAGGGCATTGGCTGCGGCGATCCGGCCGAAGTCCCTTGGCTCATTAACCATAGGTGTAAAAAAATCCACTGTCTGAATAAGTGCCAGGTCTTCCCGGACACGGATCACACCTGCGTCGTCAGAGGTCTCCCGGCCCACCAGGAGGTCCGGGTGATTCTCCGCTGGGAAGTCCCTCAGTATTTCCTCCAGGAACCCTGGAGGGAGCTTGCCGGCTCAACCTGCAGCCTTCACACCTTCAGCAAGCCGTATGGATTTAATGTCGTTCATGTAATAGCCATTTATGAGTCTTTGTACTGGATTGATCAGAATCACTCGATCATATAATAACCGTTCATTCCCGCCATTGCGAGGGGAATGAACGGTTACTCTGCGAGTATTTTTTATCAGCCAGGCCCTAGAACCCGACACCTAATTGGAAGGTTGCAATGCTCTGGTCGTCTCTGCTGCTTTCTTGGTCAACATAGGTGTAGTCCAAGCTGATTTTGGCATTGTGCCCCTTAACAAAGTAGTTTAATCCGGCACTCATAAAATCCGTATCGTCCTTGTCATCCACGTCAACTGTCTCATACCTTACATAGGGCTGGATACGGCCCGGACCGACTTTGCCGGGCAGGAGATATCCAGACTGGATGTACCAGTTTTCCGCATCGTCGCCTGCTGCCAACTCGGAGAAATTATGTGTCTGAGTGCAATTCTGAATGTCAATATAGGCTGCTTCTACAGTCATAGCACCCTCTCCCAGCGGATGGTCAAAGAAGACATCTGCGGTCCATACGCGGTTGTCCTGGTCCTCGCGGCTATTCAAGGTCAGATCATTCTGGGTATCGTAGCCAAAGCCAAGGCTCAGGACCTTTTTCTTTCCAAGATACGTTCCCTTGTTGAACCAGCCTGTTTCAGGTTCAAGGAGACTGACGGCCACACGACCTACAAAGCGGAGGCTGTCATCAGGATTGTCGTTAATCACAACCGTTCCGTTTTCAGTCTTTCCCTCAACCCCTTCTGAGACCATAAAGCGGTATTGCAGGAGCCCGTCCAGGGGATTGCCCCATATGGTCACACCGTCATCTCGACCCACCTTCTGGGCATAAAAGATATTCCCTCGAACACCACCCTGCAAAAAAGGGAGGTCTGTGGTCAACATGCACTTTGTCGAGGTTGTGCCATAGTTGCGGGTCAATGGAACATACATTCGTCCCATCTGAATCTTGAGGGCCTCATCCAATTTGAAGGTAATCCAGAGGTCCCGGAAAGCAATACCGCTTCCAAGCCCCAATGAAGGCTTGTCCAATCCGTCCTGTCCGATCCGATCAGCAGCGATGTGAGTAAAGAAGCTGAAATAGGGAGTGACGTCGCCTTTAAGATACAGGTAAAATCTCCGCGCCATAAAATCGTTAAGGTCTCCGCCATCCTTCTTTCCGTGCTCTACATACTGATACCAGACCTGGGTCCAGCACCCGATTTCCCCTCCGAGTTGTTTGTCTTTAATTTCCTTCGCTGCCTCCTGTACCTCATGCCGGCGTTGTTCTTCCAGCACAACCGCCTCTTTCTGTACTTCTTTTGCCTCCTCTTCGGTAAGGATACCCTTACGAATCAGAATATCGATTAGCGGATCTTGCCTACCGTATTCCTTGGCCTGCGAAACGCCATAGTCTCCCTTACCAATCTGGTCGTCGGTTTCGAACTTAAATCCTCCCCAAACAGAACTCCCTGCCCAGAAAATACAAACACTGAAAACAAACAGAATTGTTACAAACCGATTCATCTCCTTACTCCTTTCCCCTTGATGTAGTTTTGCCTAAGATCCGAACTCATCTTAACCTGTTGAGCCGGGATTGACCACGGCTTCCAGCTCCAAGAGGAGTCCTTTCAGGCCTAAATTATACTTTTTTGCTATCTCCTCCAGAGTTTCGAACAGGGTCTGACAACAGATACATATCCCGGCCTGTTCGTCGTATTTCCTGAATACAGTCTCTGTCTTTCTATGCCGGTGAATAACCTCAAGCACAGTCATCTCAGGACTAATTCCGCAATCTTTGCCCGGAACAATTTCACTACGATGCCTGGAATTCAGCTTTGGATACATCTCTTGCCTCAGAGAAGATCTGCCAATGCCCTTGGTATGTGGTGAATAATGTCAGTGATTTGAGTAGCTGGTGAGGGTCTTGCGTAGTGCCCGGCCAAGCGGTTTACCTTTGCCGCAAGGACAGCGCTTTCATCTATTTCCCTGCCGGCATTAATCAGGACGGCCACAATGCCCGTCAGGGTGTCGCCGGTGCCCCCTATGGCTTCCATGGCCTTTTCTGCCGGATCATCAACTGTGGCCCGGACCCCCTCCCGATCGGCCAGGTAGTCCTTTTTCCCCTTGACCAGGAGAAACCGCGATGCATTTTCGTGCCCATAGGCCCTGGAGATCAGATCCGGAACACGATTTTCTTCATGGAGGATAAAACCACGGGTATAAAAGGGGTGGGGTGCATTTTCATCCGCCAGGAAGGCCAATTCCCCAACATCGGGTGTAAAGAGGTCGTATGCCAAGGCCTGGCCACTCATCTTGGCTGCATACATGAACCCAGCATCTGCAATCAGGACCGGCCGGTGTGTCATTTCCTTCACTGTAAACAGGACCCGGTTATGCCAATCCACGTCCGGTTGCATGTAGTGGAAAACAATTGTGTGAAAATCATATTCCCAGATGTGTCTGGTCAGGTATTCATAGAGCAGCCTGCTGCCTTCTCCCAGGCCGATGTCCCCGACCAGGTAACCAAATGGCTCTGAATGGCCCAGGGCCTCTGCGGTCTTGATTGCCGCAGCCAGCAGGGCAAGGGTCCCCCGGTTCACAGAGACGTCATTGCCCTGGATATGGATCCGGTCTCTCTGCAAGGTGACCTTTCCGGCAACCAGAGGGAAGTCCTGATCAGGTACGGTTCCGACTACAGCGAGCATCGACGTCCCATCTCCTCACAGGCCAAATCAAGGGCATAGCCGCACAGGGTGTGGCCGATCTCCCGGGGCCTTGGTGTATCCTTTAGAGTTTTGCCCACCATCTCTTTAGCCAGGTAGGGGACATCCGGACAGCCGCCACCGGAGATGTTCACAATGGTCAGCGTTTCCTTCTCTACAGTCAGCTTCATGTTGGCGGCCCGTACCATCAGGTAAGGGCCATAGTCCGTGATTTGAAGGATATCCACTGGTTGCAGTAATGGACTGGTCGCAGGGACTGCCTCTAAAGGCGAAATCTCCGCCTCTTGAAGGGACCTCAGGATGTTCAGCTCTTCAATAAGGGGAAACTCAATGACCAGATCACAGCCGTGTTGAATCTCAGGGGGAGGCCCCATGACCCGGATTTCCCATCCTTTAGTCTTGAGAACGTTCTCTGCCCGGATCACCTCGCTGGTATTCTCAAATATCAGGATCCCACGGTCCGGATTTCGTTTTTGGGTCTTTGGCAATCTCTGCCTGAAAAAAAGATTCAAAAAAGGCACGGTTATTCCTTTGAGATGGTAATTCTGTAATCATCATCTTCTGATTGGATGCCCGTCACCTGCCATCCCTGGCTTGCCACGGCCCGGACCACATTTTCTCTGGCGGCCTCAGCATCAACAAGGACCACGATCTCCCCCCTGCCCATCGCACTGATCTCATCCAGGGTCATCAGGACGGGTTGAGGGCAAGAAAACCCTCGCGCATCTATAGTTTTGCCCATCTGTATCTCTCCTTATAAAGCTTTTCTTCTCATGGTGAACCCGATAAACAGGCAGAACAGAAATCCGATGATCACTGCGGCAATACCGTGAGGCCCGATTCCTTTGGGTGAGCTGGCCAGACTGAAGTTGTGGGCGAATGCGGCCCCTGTAATCATTCCCAGGCAGAACACCGCGGCATCCCCATCTCCTTCCCCGGCCATAAAGAGCTGGCGTCCGGGACATCCTCCAGCCAGAGCAAAGGCCAGGCCGGCAACCAACATGCCTGCAAAATTCCACAGGCCCATGGTGTGGGCTACCGGCTGATTTTCAAAGCTGGGGTGAAATTGGCCCACAATCAGGTTTGTGATAAAAGCGGCAATCAAAAGGGCCATGACCCCGGAGAAAAGATGGGCATGCTTGAACAGGATAAGGTCCCGAAAGGCCCCCATGGTACAGAAACGGCTCCTCTGGGCCAGAAAGCCCACGCCAAGTCCAATGGCCAGAGAAATAATAAGCTGGGCCTGCATGGCCCCAGGACCCTTGACGCTGTAAAAGAGTATTCCGCTCTTATCCTGTCCCTGGATCTGTGGGAAGATCAGCATCAGTATCAGGAACCCAAGCATAGTCAGGGATAAGACCCATCCTGCTGAGGTATAGGTCTTCCGAGCGCGTCCCAGGTCATACCCGGCCTTCATAAAAAAGGTGGCGATCCAGATGCCGGTGATCAGACCAAGCAGGCCTAAAATGGCATTTCCGTCCCCACCGGCAAGACGCAACAGGGCCCGCCACGGACATCCCAGAAAGACCAGTGCCCCGATCATGGCAAAAACACCGAGCATGTATCTCACTATGGGGGACGAGCCTGAACGGGACCGGAATTCTCTGAAAAGATATGCTGAAATGAACGAACCCAGCACAAAACCGATAATTTCAGGTCTTATGTACTGGACCACGGCTGCCCGGTGGAGCCCGAGTGCGCCTGCAATGTCTCTCTCAAAACAGGCCACGCAGATCCCCATGTTTCCCGGATTACCCCATTTCTGCAAAAGCGCGGCAAAGACCCCGATCAAAACACCTACGCCGATTATTCCCCAGCGGGTTACAAAGTAATTTTTAGACAGCATCAACTAATCACCTCTTCATGAAAACTGTTCACCTAAAAGATTCTCCCCCATCCACTGAATGCAGACAGAAGCGTCTTAAGGGGCCGTCATGGATTTCTTTGTGAAATTGATAACAGTCTTTATATCAAGATAATCAATAGGTCAAATAGGAATTGTCAATGCAAAACAGCGGGGTTATTGGATTTGTCTATGATAAGGATTAACCGTTTACCCTCCCTCACCTCTTTACTTTAGAAAAAAGACCGATAAGATTTATAGAAGGGGATCCCCTTGACCGCACAACCAACTGATCAGCTTTTTTGGAAAATGTGAGGGCATCCTGGCGTTGGATCAAGCTAAGTTTCAGGACGTTGATTATGCTGGACGTACCTGCGGTGCCATTCGTGGTTTCAGCAAATACTTGCTGCCCGACAAGCAAGGCCGACAAAAGAAAAGTAACCCTGAACGGTTCACCCTGTTAAATAGGGTTCCCTTTGGGAAATTTAACAAGGTGAACCCTGAACCCGTGAACGGTTACTCGGATGGGAGGGATAATTTGTGCAGCCCAAAATCATAGTTATTTTAGTGCTTACTGCTTTATTATTGATTGTTTTGATCCAGAATACTCAGCCTATTACCTTCCGAATACTGTTCTGGAAAATTCATATGTCCCAGATTATCTTTACGCCTCTGATGGTAGCTCTTGGTTTTGTGATTGGTTTTATCTGTGGCAAGGTAAATAAATTCCGGTATAAAAACAAAGGGACATGAACTCCAGGGACTAGACAGGTTGGGCTGCAAGAAACGATGCCATCAAGGGCAAGGTGTTACTAAAGGTCACCATAAACGATTACAACATTAGTCAGTGCTCACACCAAATCGGCCAAACGAATACAAAAAGCTCTCACCTTTTCCGTCAGGCTTTTGAGGCGGCCGGGCAATTCCTGTTATCAATTGATCTTGAACCGCAACAAAACCGCATATGCTTGCCTCAACGGGCTGCATCATTGATTTCAGGATGTATTTCCCGTCTTCCCATCCAAGAAGCATAAGCCAGTCCCCTGCCAGTGTGCTTTCCTCATCGGGCACTCCGGGAAACAACAGTTCCGGCAGACCGTTTCCATCCACGTCAGCAGAAATAAACCATTTTGGAAACCCACCTTCCGGTAACTGCGGGGAAACCCGATTTGAGGAAGACCAAAGCAATTGCTCCATCTCATAGACGCAAAGTTTGCCACTATAGTCAATTATACAAATTTCCGGCAGGCCATTTCCATTCAGGTCTGACCAGTTTGACCTGATCACAGAAAAATTCTTTGGGCTTGTTATGCGGTGCATGTACTTAAGGCCCTCATAGCCAGGTTCCATAAGATAGACCTTTGGCCCAAACATAACATCAACATCGAAACTCTGCCCCAGGAGTGATTCCTTTAAACCGTCTCCGTCCCTATCTACAAAGGCAAGCCACAAATTAATATCATTCTCTATCAGGCTAATCGTAAAATCCTGGTAACTTAACAACATTGAGCGCATTCCTGCTCCATCCAGCAGGGCATTTAACACTATCCATCCATGAGTTTTTACTGCGGAAAAACCAACCAGACGTCCAGGCCCGCAAAACCGGTAAGAGGCAAGTTCTCCCGGACTTCCATAATGGCCGACATATAGACCTGATGGCAAAAGATAGACTATCTCAAGCTCATTGTCTCCATTGAGGTCAAGGATATCAACCTGAATCGCGTCTTCCGGTAGACGTCCCACAAGTCGCGCTTTGCCCAAATCAAAGGACTTAAGGTATGTCTTGAATTTTTGGTTCCCTGTGTCGTACCGGTGTTCCACATAATCTACTTCTTCAGAGGTGTCTGTACTGTACTTCTGTCTTTCAGAACTATTTGCTCTAAAAACAGGGTACTCATGCAGAAGAGCCGGATCAGGGCCATAGACTTTCAACCCATCCTGCTCTAAAGCAAAAAGCAGAACAATACCCAATGTCTTCATTGACTGAGGATCCAGCACATCGGAAGGGACATCAGAGGGATCCAGCCAAATAAGATCCGGAAAGGCATGCTCTAAGTCCTGGCGCAACTCGTTGGCAGAGCTGAGATCTGATCCGGCCACAAAGGCCGCTGCCATGTCACTGTACCGCATTGCCGGCTGTCCGACACTCAGGGGGCCCTGGGCAGTTACTACTTCGCAGATAGACTTGCTATCTTCAGGTTGGGTTACTCGAATGGTGGCCAGCGGTTTCTTAATATAACCAATTATCTCACGGTTATCAGGGTCGAGAACCGGGTCCCCTTTACCATATACCTCAAAAAGATCCCCTGTATTGACACCATGGACCTTTCCTTTGTCCAGTATCAAGGAGTATTCGGAAACTTCAGCAACTGTAGCGGATAGCGGAGCGAAGTCTTTCAGCAGTTGATCGTATGAACATATGGGAGATGACTTTGAATAACATGGAACAGCCTGCAAAAGGACAGAACAAATTAAAAGCCCGGCGGTTATCGCAAACTGAAGGGTTTCACCAATATGATTTGACACGGCAGAATCCCGGAAAACTCAATAAAAAAAAGCCCTCACCTTTAAGTAAGGGCTTATCAGTCAGTCTATCTCGCCTTACGGCGAAAGGATTAAAGACCTAGACACAACCAGTCGGCTTCGGAAGGCCAGCCATCTTACAGGCTCCCTTACCAGGACCGGACGGGAATAGTTCATAGACTTTCTTTAAGGGAAAACCTGTTGCCTTCGAGAGGATACGTACCATGGGTGCAATACCGTTCTTCTTGAAGTATTCCTGGAGTACATTTACAAGCGCCCAGTGTTCTTCGGTTATTTCCTCAATACCCTCTGTTGATTTCACATAGTCCATCCAATTACGATTCCATGCTTCGATTCCACCCAAGAGAAAACCGTCTTCGTCAATTTCGTATGTCTCCCCTCCAAAATCAAGTTCTGCCATATCGTCCTCCTTAAAGAATTAGTTTGCATGATTATGATTACAAGCAGCAAGGCATCTCCATGCTTTGAAATAGTGAATGCATACTATAACATAATTTTTTTGTCAAGAAAACCAGACTCCTCCACCGAAAATTTTTTACATGATATTTCCTCCTGATTAGAGATAGTTACACCCAAAAATATGCTTGGGCATCTTCCAGATATAAATAAATCCTTTTAGTTCGAAGTTCATGGTTCGTAGTTCGTAGTTGTGGTTCGTGGTTCGTGGTTGATGAATACTTATTTTTTCAGTGAGCTTAGATTTTCGGTGAACCCTGAACCCTGAACCCTGAACCTTTGAACTCTGAACCCCTGAACGGTTACATTAATCCTAAGAGACAGCCTTAAGCTCCTGCATCTTATCCCTGGCCCAACTGAGGTCCGGATCTAACTCAAGGGCCATCTCGTACCACCTGATTGCCGCATCCTTCATGTCCAATTTTTGGAGGTTGCTGGCTATATTGGCATAATCAATTGCAGATCCGGGATCGATGGATATTGCCTGTTCAAAGGCCTCTATGGCCTTGACGTATTCTCCTGCACGATAAAAGCAGTATCCCAGAAGATTATGAATTTCCTTGAGCTCCGGATTCGAGTCCCTGGCACGCTCAAGCTCCTCTATTGCCTTGGTGAAATCCTCCAATTCCTTATAGCACACCCCACGGTGGCAATAGATGCTTGCCACTTCCTCAGGGGCAGGATTGAGCAGAAACGCCCTGTTGTACCATTTAAGCGCCTCTGCATAATCACCAAGCTGTTCATGTGCATGTCCGGTATAAAAGGCTGTATCGTATCGTTCTGAGTACAGGTCGTCTATGGCAGTCAGGATAGAGAGTGCCTTTTGTGGATGTTCTATCGAGTCAACCAGACGGGCACAATGGAATGCCACATCAAGATTTCTGGTACGGTCCCTGAAGTGATTTCCAGGGATCACTGCATATACTGCAGGAACAGCCAACTCAGGGTGTGTGATATCAACCAGATATGCCTTCAAGCCGACGTCTGCCAATGCCTTGCACAGCCCTTCAACCTCGAGTCTGAAATTTTCTGAGCTACAATTCGGCATGGATTCTACAGAGACTTGGACAGCTTTATCAAGCACATATGAGGCCTCATCCAGACTCGAAAATTTAGGGAGTCCGCTTTCTACATACTCACCTTCTCTATCGAAGTCTCCAGCCAGTTGTGCCACCTCTGTAAGTGCCCTTATTACCGCCTGCTGAGGATCAGGAGCAGTCCCGGCAGTGTATACTATCTCGCTCCTGGATGGAAAAGTCGATGGATCCCATGCAATGGCTCCAACTGTCGGGATACCGAGGTCAAGAGAAAAGTCTTTCAGCACCACCTCTATATTCAGGCCCTGGAATTTTGTCAAAAGTTCTATGGCAACAGGATCTTTGATGCTACTAAGTTCTATGGTCGGAGTAGACAGCTTTTTATGGGTAATAATGGAACAGACATGACGTTCAACTACCTCTGAAAGGGCCTGGACGGCTGCTTCTTCAAATGAATTCCCGGAAGCTGAGCCATTATACTCGTTTAAAGGCCAAAACCACGAGAAAGGGAGCCGGAACTCTTCTCCGCCTGTGGGGCAAAAAGCCTTTACCCAATCAAAAGTCAGGGTCTCAATCAACCTGCCGGCCTTTGAGATAGACTCTTCACCCTGGTTTTTGAGGTGCAGTGCCTTAAGCATGTCTTCCAGAGGTACTGCGCCGGCCTCAAGGTCCATGCGCCTGCAAGTCCGATGTTCCCTTTCTTTCACGAAATTAAAAAGGCTGAAGCGTTCTACCAGCTCCATCACAGCACTTGCCTCTGCCTGGGCGGGAGTAGCACCCTTACCCATCTGTCTGGGCGTACCGGTCAGACGGCTGACAGACGGGCTATACCTGCTCACATATACCGGTATTCCGAGCCTGCCTTTGTCTACGCGTTCGGTATCCTGAAGAATAGGCACTCCCAGGCTGTTAAACCGGTTCCTGACCCATTTCAGGGTCTCATCCGCCGGCCTTGCTTTATCAAGAGCAGTGCCTGATTTTTTAAAACTGTCTTTTAAAAATCCCATAGTCTCCTGGCTTCTGAACAGAGACTACTCCACAAAAGATATAATAGTCTCATTTATGAGCCTCTCGGCCTCATGCCAGTCCTTCTGGTCCTCGCCATGAACTTTTCCTCCTCTCATCTCATACAGGCTATAGGCTACGTTGGCTATCCACTGATATTTTGCTTTTTCCGGCATCTCATCTTCAAACATCACATAGGCCATGCTTGTCCCGGGAGGTCCCTGGATTTGCACTCCCGTTACCGGATTAGAGGCCTCTTCGTCCGTGATAAGATAAAGGGCCCTGGGTACTTCGACACCATGGCTCAAATGGGCCAGATTCTCAGTATCCGTACCTCCCAAATAGATATCTACTCTTCGCTCCTCTGGATCATAGGCCAGGCCGACCAGGGGCAGACCGGGTTCTCCAACTACTATGTCTTCTCCCAGGGTCAGAGAGGCCCTTCTGAACTGATTTTGACGATTAAAATTTTTAACAAAACTCGGCCATTCATTCTTCAAAATCCGCATCTTTTTCATATCCTTGCCTCCACAAATAGTTTAACAAGTGAGTAAAAATATATAAATATTTGGTAAGCGTTCACAGGGCACCGCATCTGCTTTGTTGTCGGGCACTTGAAGTACAGGGAGTACGTCTGCGTACCCTTCGCCTCGCATCTGCAGCACCCTGTAAACGCTTACAGTTCGGTAGGTTGCGGTAAAACTGGCGTTGAAACTCTGTAAACGCTTACAAATATTTGTACTATTTAGTATATTAAGAGACAGGATCATAATGGGAAAATACCATGGTAAAGGTACCTCTGCCCTGGGATATGGACCGGAGTTTTGTAGAATAGCCAAACATTCTGGAAAGCGGAGCAATTGCCTTAATAACCTGGATTGGTCCCCTCGGCCCAATCTGTTCGACTCTGCCATGACGACTGTTTAAATCCCCGATCACATCACCCATAAATGATTCCGGTACCAACACTTCCAAACCCATAATGGGTTCAAGGAGCACCGGATCAGCCTGTTCACAGGCCCGTTGCAGCCCTATAGAAGCTGCGGCCCTGAAAGACACATCAGTAGAGAGACCTTCTTCAAAGACAGCATCTTTTAATACTACCTTAACGTCTATTATGGGAAAACCCTTTAAAACACCGCTTTCGAGTCTCTGCTCTAATGTTTCCAAAATAAGGGCTTCATAACCCTCGGGCAGGCATTCAGGCTCAAGCTTACTGATCACACGATTGGTATCCCCCCTTTCTCTGGGAGAGACCTGGATGACTACAGTAGCTGTCTGACGTCCGCCGCCTATCTCCCTGTCGAATCGCTCTTCTCTCGTAACGGACTTTTGGATAGTCTCCCGATAGACCACTTGAGGTTTACCCACTGTTACAAAGGCATTAAACTCTCTAAGCAGCCTGTGGACCAGGATTTCCAGATGCAGCTCTCCCATGCCGGAGATAATTGTCTGGCCGGTCTCTTCATCAAATTTGACCTTGAAGGTAGGATCTTCTTCAGACAACTTATTAAGAGCCGAATCTATTTTTTCTTGATGTCCTATAGTCTTAGGCTCCACAGCGACAGAGATCACGGGCTGGTAGGTCTCAATTGGCTCAAGGAGTATAGGGTGTTTCTGATCACAGAGAGTGTCGCCTGTTGAAGTAAGCTTAAGACCCATAACAGCCACTATGTTACCTGCTCCGGCCTCCTTGATCCTTTCCCTCTTGTTGGCATGCATCTGCAAGATCCTGGCGGCCTTTTCCTTAAGCCTTTTTCCAGGGTTCCAGACCTCATCTCCCGCCCTTAATTTTCCGGAATAGACACGCACATAGGTCATCTTGCGCCCCTGGTCCATCTGGACTTTAAAAGCAAGGGCGGCAAGCGGGGCGTTGTCTTGACTGAGACGTTTTTCAACAGTGTCTGTAACAGGATTTATGCCTTCTATAGGCGGCACATCCAGAGGACTCGGCAGATATCTGATTATGCCGTCCAGTAAAAGCTGTACTCCCTTGTTTTTAAGTGCAGAACCGCAATAAACAGGAACACACTGGAGCCCAATGCACGCCCGCCTGATGGCCTCGTGTAATTCCTGGTCACTTATGGTCTCCTCATCCAGGTACTTTTCCATTATGGCGTCATCTACGCCGGAAAGGGCCTCAAGCAGATTTTCCCTGGCCTTGGATACCTCTTGCCGATATTCTTCCGGTATGGGACTTTCTTTAAACTCGACTCCCTGAGTTGCTTCGTCCCATACAACCATTTTTTCCTTAATAAGATCAAACACACCTTGAAAAGAATCCTCAGAACCAACAGGCAGTGTCAAGATAAGTGGATAGACTCCCAACCGTTCTTTCATCTGTTCAACAGCATCCAGGAAGTCGGCTCCAAGCCGATCCATTTTATTGATAAAAGCAATCTTCGGGACTTTGTATTTGTCTGCCTGGTGCCACACGGTCTCTGACTGGGGTTCAACTCCTCCAACTGCACAGAAAACCCCAACTACACCGTCTAGTACTCTCAAGGACCTCTCTACCTCTATTGTAAAATCCACATGGCCCGGAGTATCGATTATATGAATTTCTTTTCCCAGCCAGTAAGAGGTTGTAACCGCAGAGGTAATTGTAATTCCCCTCTCCTGTTCTTCGGGCATCCAATCCATGGTAGCCTGGCCGTCATGGACTTCTCCCATCTTATGGGTCTTGCCCGTATAAAATAGAATACGCTCGGTGAGAGTGGTCTTTCCCGCATCTATATGGGCAATTATTCCTATATTGCGGATTTGTTTTATTCGATTTTCACGGGTCATATTCTGAATTGCTCAAATTTTTCACAACTACCAACGCACAGACAGATGAAAAAATTGAAATAACGACACAGATCGGGTATTTTCAGCAAAGTGACATGTGGAATATACTCGTTGGCAAAACGTATCGGTTCTATTTAACAAAAAGCCTGCAAATGCACAACAACTTAAAGGCCGAGAAAATAAAGAATCCCGGCCCAAAGGACCAGGCTTTGAGTTCGTCCCTGAAAAGGGCTTGTTAGTATTTTGAAGTTGCAGTGGAAAATCTAAAAAAAGGACGTTGATATAAGATGAAATGGTTCAAAAAAGAAAAGAAAAAGGACACGTCTCCCAAGCATGAAACCGTGACCAGAGGGCTTTTGATATTTTCCAATACTGGTGACGTAATGCGTGCTGAGCAGGTACTCAAAGAGGAAAACTTTGATATTAAGGTGGTTAGTCCTCCTCCGAAGTATAGAACAGGCTGCGACCTCTGCGTGGAATTTCCTTTGGTTGAAGAGCTGGACATCACCAGGATATTGAAAAAAGTAAAGTTGGCGCCCATAGATATAGTGTCTGTGTCTTCAAATGGATCAAAACCTCTGAAGTTATGCAGGACCAAAGACTTTGGCCAATACATCATGGTCAGGGCAGCCAATATGAAAATTACCGTGGATAAAACAGACAAAAAAATTGTCAACATATCCGGTGGTGGCTGCCCGGATGTGCCGTACCTGGCCTATGAGATGGTTGGAAAATCGATTACAGAGGCACCCAATCCATTGCTCATAGGCCATACTCTCTGTGCTTATGCCTTAAGCACGGCTCATGAAAAAATGATAAAAATTATAGGAGGTGAGGATGCTTCTTCTGGCAGGGACCATTCCGGTTAAGGACTTACCTCTTCTGCTGGGCAGAATTGAACTTACCGAACAGGGAGTCAAGGTAGACAATCAAGTCCTGGATATAAACCGCGGGACAGCGGCCATGATTTTTGCTGCCTATATGATCTGTCGGGAATATGGTTTGGAAAGCCCAATCGGTATAGTGGCTGGGGATATAGGTGCCAGCGATGGGAGTTTGAAAATCTATGACTATCTGGCGGAAAATCTCCAACAGATGGATGTCAGTGTACTGACCTTCCACTATATCATGCCAAATATCAAAAGTAATAAAAAGGTCCTGGAGAAGATAGATTCCCTAGAAAAGAGACCTGTATTAATCGCTGACGCAGGTGGCATGTATGTAGCTAAGGCCGGTGGTGATAGTAACCGCTACGACGTATTTACCCCTGACCTGGGAGAACTTGCCTTTTTAGCTGATGAAAAAGCGGTCCACCCCACCTACACGCGTGGATTTATATATCATATGGATGATGATGTGCCGGAATTGATAAACAGGGCCTTTAAGTCGGAAAACGTTGCGCGCACCTTATTCGTAAAAGGGAAGGTGGATTATATCTGTCAAGATGGGGAGATACTGGAAGAGATTGATCATCCGAATATAGAGGCCTTAGAAGCGGTTGGGGGGACAGGGGATATGATTACCGGCATAATTAGTGGATTGATCTATGCAGGGAAGTCTCCTATAGAGGCCTGTCGGATCGCTGGGAGGGTGAACAGGAAGGCAGGAGAACTATCCCAGCCTACCCCTGCTACTCAGATCAAAGATATAATAACACATATTCCCGCGGCCCTAAGGGAAGTACTAAAACAGCAAGGATAGACAATGGCGAAAGTAATTATCCCTTTTCCACTTCGTAAATACACCGACAATCAGCGTGAACTCATCATAGATGGAGATAACCTTAAAGAAACTATGGAACTTCTTTTGCGGCAGTATCCCGGTTTGGAGATCATCAATCATGATTCCGCCCTCCTCTCCATCTTTATTAATAACAGATTGATCAGGACCGGGATCGAAAAGTGGAATACGCTTATCTTAAACAACGAGGATGAAATTGCGCTTATAATTCCTATAGCTGGAGGATAGGGTTGAAAAACATGGTTACCGTTCACGGGTTCAAAGGTTCAAGGGTTAAGAGGTTCAGGATTCACCGAAAATTTGAACCGTTGATTCGTGAGTTCTTCCTGCCCACTCGCCAAGCTTGCGAGGCAGGCGGGAATGGAGAAGGCATGAGAATAACAACCCTGAGCATCTGAACCCTGAACTGTGAACCCCTACAGAAAGGTAACCCTGAACCCTGAACCCGTGAACGGTTACAAAATATGATTGAGCTTGAGCATATAAATCAGATAATTTTGCCTGTGCTTAATTGGCAAGAGGTGCTGGAGCACTGCAAGAGAAAGCTTGAGGGGAATTATCTGCCTGGTGAATCCAGGGTTCGCAGGGCCTATGGTTTGATAGCAGGCACTCAGGATAAATATACCCTGAAAGTGGAGCGCATATTAACACTCAAGAAAAATCTAAGGGGTGAAGAGCCTTACAAGTCCTATATGGATGGCATTATGGAGCAGCACGCCGTGCCTTCAAAAACACCCTTGAGTAAAAGGGGTTGGATCTCAGACCCGATGGAGCTTAAAGAATGTTACGACATATGCGATAAAGATAGGCTTATTGTATTCGGCACATATCATATGCATGTTGTTCCCTGGGAGCATGATCCGAAAAGGGATACTCCCACACGCCTCGATATCATTCTGGCACGAAACAGCAATCTTTTTTCCTTTATTGTCTCTATGGTAGATGTCACTTGTCCTAAAATCAGGGCGTTTTATGAAGGGGTAAGAGAAAAGGAAGTGCCCATCCTTATCCGGGATGGCCATTTAGCCGAAAGTGCTTGAAATTATGGTAGATATACTTAATAAAAAACCAGAATTGATTTTGGAGTATACAGATCCCCTGGAAGGATTCAAAGGATGGTTGGTAATTAATGCCCTTTCTCATAAGCTTTGTGCCGGTGGTTTGAGAGTCCAGAACGGACTAACCCTTGACTGCTTGGTTGATTTAGCCCGGAATATGACTCTTAAGATGAGAATAGCAGGAATCAGGGCGGATGGGGCCAAAAGCGGCATTGATTACGACCCCCACTCTTCAGGAAAGAAAGAGGCCCTGTATCGCTTTCTCCGTGCTATCCGCCCCTATATATTGGAACGTTGTTCTCTGGGACCTGACCTGAATGTGAAACTGAAAGAACTTGATGATATTGCCGGCAAATTGGGTATGCCTTCAGTTAAGATTGCCATAGCTAGGGCCCAGGGGTTTGATCTGCCTTATTTCCTGGAACGTTACGGGATTTTGGAACAGTCTGTTGATCATATTTCTGTCGGCAGGTTGCGCTCAGGCTTTGGACTTGCCGCAGCCTGCCTGGGGGTTCTTGAATTTCTTAAAATTCCCAGTCAAGAGGCAACAGTTGTCATACAGGGTTTTGGAGGGTTAGGAAGCGCTGCTGCTTATTGTCTTTACAAATCCGGGGTTAGAATTGTTGGAATAGCTGATGAGGAGAAGAGTCTTATCAGTTCAAATGGACACTCTCTTGATATCAATGCCTTGATAAAAAATGCCGTCAACGGTCTTATGCCCAAAGGCGAGAAAAATGGCCGGTACGCGGATCAAAGTCATATATATGACGTAAAGTGTGATGTGTTCATTCCGGCAGCCATTGAGAATGCCATCGTTCCGGATATAGCCAGAACCATCCCGGCAAAGGCCATTGTCCCCGGTGCCAACCTTGCCGTCACTGAAGAGGCAGAAAGGATTCTCAATGATCGTGGCATTATTACCATCCCGGATATTATAGCCGGGTGCGGTGGCTCCTTATCCATGGATGGACTGTTTGGCCCAAAGGCCCACCCCTCTGTTCAAGATGTGTTAGATCATATAGACAAAAAAATGCGTATTATAGTCAAAAAGGTCCTGGAGCGTAGCCGGAAAGATGGCATTACACCAAGGGAGGCCACTTTGAATCTATGCTCAGAAGCACCTATATATCCAGAGGCAAAACCGTACGGCCCTTTGAAAGAGTTAAATCATGCCGGCTCATCCAATTGATTTTCAGATAAATCCGGGTGTTTTCAGTACGCCTGAGTTGGTACAGGTCTTTGATGAAAAAGCCAGATATCAACGTTGGCTGGATTTCGAAGCGGCTCTGGCCAAAGTTCAGGGGGAAATGGGGGTGATACCTCAGGAGGCCGCAGCGGAAATCGAAAAAAAGGCAAGGCTTGAATACATAGATTTAGAGAGCGTTCACAAAAATTATTCGCATAGCCGCAATTCCATCATCCCTTTGATAAACGGTCTCCGTGAGGTCTGTGAAAAGGGCTATGGGGAATACGTCCACTATGGAGTAACCACCCAGGATGTCCTGGATACTGCTGAAATCCTTGAACTGAAAGAGACGCTGGCCTTAATATACAGGGATCTGAGGGCATTAGAAATGATCTGCCTGGATCTGGCCAAGAAGTACCGATTAACGCCTGTGGCAGCTCGCACCCACGGTCAACAGGCCTTACCCACGACCTTTGGTATGAAAGCTGTTGTCTGGCTGGGCGAGATCAGGCGTCATATCGAACGTCTCACATACATTTCTCAGAGAATTTCCATGGGACAACTGGGTGGAGCTGTCGGGACCATGGCCGCTCTCGGCCCTCACGCTATGGAAATCGCCAGGCGCACATTGAACCTTCTGGGCCTTGAGCATTCCAATGTGCCATGGCACAACTCCAGGGACAACATAGGTGAGATGGCATCTATCTTTTCCCTGCTGGTTACGACCCTTGCAAAGATGGCCAATGAGATAATCCAGCTTCAGAAGACTGAGATTGACGAATTAAGGGAACCTGTACCTGGAGGGGCTGCAAGTAGCAGCACCATGCCTCATAAGAAAAACCCGGTTATCTGTCAACGGATTGTAGTGCTCTCTCGCCATGTCAGATACCTCACCGGTACGATTGTGGAAAGCATGGCCCACGAACACGAGCGAGATGCCGGCTGCCTCTGGGCAGAATGGTTGGCAGTGCCGCAACTCTGCATCTACACAGGTGCTGCTTTGCGGTACATGCTGGATGTAATGTCCGGCCTGGAGGTACGGGTTGATCGTATGATGGAGAACCTGCATCTTCAAAAAGACATGATTGCCTCAGAATGGCTGCTGTTTCGTCTGAGCAGCATGATAGGTAAGATGAAGTCTTCGACAAAACTCCAGGAATTGTCAGCCAAGGCAAAGGAAACCAAGACATCATTAAAAAATGTGGTCATGGAAGACCCTGAGATCGGCAGCCTTCTCGCCCCTGAAGAGCTGGCCTATCTTGACCATCCGGAAAGATACATCGGCCACGCTGTACAGATTGTAGACCAGGCTATTGAGGACATTGAAAAGAAAAGGGCATCAGATCCCGAAAGGTTTTAGAAGTCTATATGAGCCGTTGTGAACTGCACAGCCATATTGTTGATTCACGATTTTATAGCAGTGGTTATTCAACGCAAGAAGCCCGTAAAATATTCTGCGATAAGTATCGGTACCAGCGCTGGTTAGACATAGAGGCTGCCCTGGCTTCAGTACAGGCTGATCTAGGGATTGTTCCCAAGTGGGCAGCCGAGGCGATCAATAAAAAGGCACACCTTTGCTATCTTGACCTGGATGCTATCCAGGAAGGCCTGAAAGTCACATGTCACTCTCTTATCCCATTGCTTAGTGCGTGGCGGCAGGTTTGCGACAAGGCAGCAGGGGAATTTATTAACTTCGGTGCCACGACCCAGGACATCCAGGACACTGCCCAGGCCTTGGAGATTCGCGATGTGTTAAGCATCGTTGAGCGGGATCTTCAAATTATTCTACAACAACTGATGGAGCTGGCGGATCGTTATGTAGATCTTGTAACCATCGGTCGAACCCATACGCAACATGCCTTGTCCATGACACTGGGCCTAAAGATGGCAGTCTGGCTGGATGAAGTGTGGCGGGACTATGAGCGACTGATAGCTTGCAGAAAGCGGGTGTTGGTAAGTCAGCTCTTTGGTGGAGTCGGCACGATGGATGCCTTTAGTGAAAAGCCTTTTGAGCTCCTGTCGCAATTCTCTCAAAGGCTGGGGCTTAAGGCACCGCTCATTGCCTGGCATGCCTCGCGAGACCGGGGTGCTGAATTCCTTGCTGTCATGGCTATGATTTCCGGGTCTTTGGCCAGGATTGCGGATGAAATCCGGAGTCTGGCCAGGAGTGAAACCGGAGAACTGGAAGAGCCTTTTCATATGGATAAGATAGGCAGCAGTACCATGCCCCATAAAAGAAATCCTGAAATGTGTGAGCAAGTCGTGGTCTTGGCAAGGCTCATCAAGGCCAATGCCGGTCTGGGTTTTGAGGGCATGATAAATGAACATGAACGGGATTATAGGGCCGTGAGACTGGAATGGGTCACAATTACCGATACCTCTCTATTTATCTGCGGACTTCTGTCCATGATGAAGGCCATCTTGAAGGATCTTATTGTCCATGAACATAGAATTCGTGAAAATGTTGAAAACGCAGCAACGCTCATTTCAACCGAGGCATTAATGTTTTACTTAGGAGAAACGATCGGCAAAGAGACAGCCCATAGAATTATTTATGAGGCCGCCATGGAGGCCAAAGAGACCAGCCGACCCTTAATGGATCTGTTAATGAACCATCATAAGATATCAGGAAAGTTTGAGCGAGAGGACCTTGAACAAGTGGTTGATCCTGCAAAGCATATCGGTCAGTCGCGAACATTGACCTGCCGGGCAATTAACTATGTCAAAGAGAAAATGTCTGATATGGCAATGTGTGAGAAAACCGAGAGGGTCTGCCCTCTGAGTGAAAAGGATGGCTGTTGCAGTGTCTAATATGGATTTTCCTGACCCTGATTTAAGGCGTTACAAAAGACAAATGAGCCTTTCCGGCTGGGGAATTGAGACTCAGAAGAAACTTAAAGACACCAAGGTTTTGGTCGCCGGGGTAGGTGGCCTTGGGTGCCCTACCGCATTGAATCTTGCCCTTGCAGGCGTAGGACACATCAGGATCTGCGATGATGATTCGGTTGAGATAAGCAATCTCAACAGCCAGTTTTTACATACAGAGCATAGTATTGGTACTAAAAAAACCCTTTCAGCCCAGGCGACTCTCTCTTCTATCAATTCGGACATAGCTGTTGAGCCGATTTCTTATAAGATTACTGACGAAAATGTGGATGATATTGTGGGAGATTCACAGGTTATCCTGGATTGTCTGGATAACTTTTCCGCCCGCTACACCTTGAATCAGTGTGCTATCAGGAAAGGTATCCCCATGGTTCACGGAGCAATATGGGGCATGGAAGGACGTGTTACCTTTCTATATCCTCCGGAAGGCCCTTGTCTTACATGTATCTTTCCAATGGCCCCGGCCCAACAGGAGGTCCCTGTACTGGGTGCTGTTCCATGCACTATAGGTAGTTTGCAGGCCATTGAGGCAATTAAATATTTGGTCGGGTCGGGCAGAACATTAATAGGACGTATGTTGATCTTAGACTGCTCCACCATGCAATTCCAGGAACTGGAGGTGCCCAAAAATCCCCAATGCCCTGTTTGCGGGGGATTGAAAAATTAGCGATAAAATGTTGTTATTGTTTGTAATGTATTTTTATGTTAGTTAAAGAGACTGGAAATCAGGAATAGAGTAAATTTTTCCAGGCCCTATATATACTTTGTAACTGTTCACAGGTTCAGGGTTCAGAGTTCAAGGTAAGAGAGTGATGAAAATTGAACGGTTTGAAGATATTGAGGCATGGCAGTTAGCACGCGAGTTAACTCGCAAGGTCAACGAAAAAAAGTAACCCTGAACGGTTCACCCTGTTAAATAGGGTTCCCTTCGGGAAATTTA
>CBETWD010000016.1:0-24419 GCA_965539945.1 uncultured bacterium | reverse complement strand
ACGGCTACCTTTCTTGAGACCACAAGGCCCATATGACTTACACGTAGAGTGATGAAATCGTGGGCCTTAGGGATACGCATTTCCTCAAGACTTATGGTTCCGTCGCCTGAACGACCGACAGCACCGATCAGTCTGCCAAAGCCGAAATTCAGAGTGCCGCCAATGACGCCGAGGTCCCGCTCACCTGACCATGCAGGGACATCACCTTTGAGCAACTGGGTTATGCTGCGGCCGATCAGATTCCTGCCACCTGGAAATCGAATGAAGCGCTTCGCTGTTTCACTGCCTTGATATGGCGGACTCATGGCGATAATGCGTCCGGGACGCTGACGGGGGAAAACTTCAAACAGCTTTAGGATAACCAGCCCGCCCAGGCTATGTCCCACAAAATGGATAGTTTGGGCCGGAACTTGCTCAACAAAAGTGTTCAGGCGCGTTGCGATCTCCTCAAGATCCAGGCGGGTGCTGGAATAGCGGAAAGACCATGGTCGATAGCCAAAGCGATTGAGCCTGTGTTTGAGGAGGCTCATTTCCATCCCGTTCATCCAGAGGCCATGAACAAGTATGACAGCTTCTTTATTTTTCAGTTTCCTGCTTTTCGTATTCAATGTCAAAATCAATCATTTTTTTTGCATTTTCAAAGGCAATGTCCTCATTTTTCCCGGCGCGGTTACTGTGTTTCACCTCTTTCCCTTCTCCATTGAGTATGGTTATGGCAAACAGAGAACACCTGTCTTCATGGGGCGTGAGTTTGATAGTATGATCTTTGTACTTTATGGTTTTTTTAGAATTTTCCATATAAAACTCCGCATCCTTTGTTTTGTAGTTTACACTTTTTCAACATAGACGGATGCCAGCCATTAGCTGTTAGCCTTTAGCTATTAGGTAAAACTTTGTATAAAAACGGGTTGTTAAGCTAAAAGCTAACAGCTAATCGCTCAACTTACAGAGCATACTCGAACAACACATCCTCATCAATATGGGCCTCGGCCAGTTCCACAAGATGTTGGTGGTGCGTAAAGAAAATGATTTGCGTTCGCTCGGCCAGTTGGGCCAGGACCTGCAAGGTGGCAACGGCCCGGTCGTCATCAAACTTGATCAGGATATCGTCAACGATGAATGGCATGGCCTCGTTTCTTTCCAGATATGTCTCAAGGCTGGCCAGCCGCACTGCCAGATAGAGCTGGTCAGCAGTCCCGTCACTCATGCCCCCGACACCGACGATCTCCTTGCCGCCGGGCCGGACGCCCACAAGCACTGCATCGCCCTTTTCGCTGAACTCCAAACGGAGCCCTTCAAATGAACCGAGCGTCATGCGGGCAAAAAGATCCGTTGATCGTTTCAGAATCGGACCCTGGTTCTTTTCACGGTATCTTTCAATCGCCTGGCTCAAAACAGTTGATGCGAGGCGGAGGCGGACATATTGTTCCGCGTCGGTTTCAAGGCGAGCCAGGAGCCCCTGCCCTTCTTCAGCCAGCTCGGCAGCCCGGGCACTGCCGTCCATTTTGCTGAGCTCGGTCCGCTCGCTCCCGATGGTCTGGTCCAGATCTGATTTTTGCCGGATCAACTGTTCGATTTCCTCACCAAGCCGCTCCACTACAGGGTCGATGCTGTCCGAATCAACGCTCCGGGCGTCTTGGATAAATTCGTCAAGAGTTGCACCGCCGCTCAGTTTGCGTAGCTGTTCTTTTAGTTGCTCAAGTTGGGACTGGATCTGCTGCCGGCTGGCCGAACGCTCCTCAGCCGCAGGCAGGTCCTCATGGTTTTTGCACCGGGCCTCTTGACACATGGTCGCCAGTTGGGCATGGATCTTGGCTATCCTGTCTTCAGCGATCCGTGACTTTTTTTGCTCCTGTTGGCCTTGTTGCTCCAGGCTCTGCTGTTGCGTCTTTGCCTTTCGTGCCCGGGTAAGCCGGGCATTGAATTCCGCAACAGCTTGTTCAACCGGAAGTCCTGACAGGTCTGGGGCCTCACGCTCTACCAGATCAGTGACTTTCCCGGCAAATGCCTTTGCGTCCCTATCAATGCCATCAATCCGTTGGCGAAGCACCTCAGCCTCTTTGAGCTTCACAAAGAGGTCCTTGATATCCTCTATCACAGAGACAGCCTGGGCAGGGTCGGCATCAGATTCAAGACCCAGAAACCGGATTGCCTTTGTCCATTCGGATTGCCATTGCAAGAGGTCCTGTTCGGTCTTTTTGGCCCTTGATTTTGCTTCTTGTAGATCGTTTCCCTTTTGTTCCAGATCACGGACAACCTGCTCGTGTTCGGACTTTATCCGGGCCATACGATCGACGACTTTTTGGCTCCTCTCTATGAGGTGGACCAGTGTCTCGTCTGCATATGCAGCAGGCTCTCCCAAAGTCACAAGGCATTCGCTCAATTCTTTGCAATGCGTCTCGATCATGGCTTTAAGAACGCCGGCCTTTGCCTTTTGTTCACGAATAGTCGAGATCTGGTCTGCCAAAGCCCTCTGGTCCTGGGCCCATACACGCATTTCCCTTGGCGATTTTGGTGAAATCCCGATTGCTTCCCACACCGCAAACCATTCTTCCTTGATCTTTGCAAGCCCAACTTCAGCCGTTTTGACCATGTCTTTCAAGCGCACGCATTGGTTCTTGCGCGTTTCGCGGTCAGCAAGAAGCGTGGCCTTGTTCGCGACCCGATCGGCCTCACGCCGGAGCCGGTCAGCAAATTCATCCGCGTGTCGGACACTGAGCTCATATGCTTCTGCCAGGTCATCTGCAGGTTGAAAATCCGCTATAAAATCCCGCTCATGCACCCCTGGTTCGTGTCTTTCCTTCCAGGCCCGGAGGACAAGCTGCCAGCCCTCTTCGCGTCTGCGTCTTGCCCTAAGCAAGTCGTCCTCAGTAGGGACTTCCTGTTCCAGCCTCAATTGTTCGATTTTGCCATCAAGTTCCACCACATTACGTTCGAGCTCATCGATTTCGGCACGATGCTTTGTAACTTCTCCCTGTGCTTCATTCAGACGATGCTCAAATGCATCAATGGTCTCAAGCAACGGAACAGGCAACTTTTCCAGATCTTCAAGATTCCCCGCCCAGAGTTGCTGCCTCTTTAAAGCAACCTCTGCCGTCTGCTCAGCCAGCCGGATTTCCGTGCATTCTGTCTGAAAATGCTCTTCCAGTGCCCCGTGTTGTCGCGCACGCTCAATGGCCCCACGGAGTTCACCTGTATCGCGCAGAACTTCAAGCCCGGCAAGACTTTTCTTCAGATATTCTATTCTTAAGGAAAATTTGGAGATCTCCTCCCCGGCGCTTTCCATTCTGGTTGCCAACTTTTCATACGTGTTGACCAGTCCCTGGATCCTGACGCTTTCCGCCTTACTCAGCCGAAGCTGCCCGGCCTGGTCGAGTGTGAGGTCTTCACGAAGTTCCTTTAGGATCGCAGTTGCGTCCGCCTCCAGGCTATTCCTTTGAATTAAAAGTTCTGACCGGTCCTTCATTGCCTTGCGTTGACTGCCCAGATCCTGATGCAGTTGTTCGATCAAATCCGCGTTTTCAATAAGGGATTCCGGAATAGCCAGTTCCTCAAGTGCCTTGTTGATCTCTTTGAGGCTTTGGCCGGCCTGTGTTTTATCGTTTTCTGCAATCCGTAGATTTGTAAGGGCATCCCGCCGCCGCTCGCCGAAATCAGCAGGCAGGAGCACTGCATCGGCGCACATCTTAAAATCATTCAACAGCTCTTTTTGTTTGCTAATGACAGGCAGGGCCTCTCTGATCCTCTCCAGACGATGCTTTTTACGCTGTTTCTGTTCTAAATTTTGATCAATAGATTGCTTGTGATCAAGCGCCTCACGCAATGCCTTGTCATGCCGAACCCATTCCTGGCCGGGCAGCTCTGCTTCGCGCAGGGCCTTTTTGTTTTTCTTGAGTGTGGCCAGCGCTTCATTGATTCGCTGTGTCTGTCCCCTGGGTTTGAACAATTTTTCAGCTTCTGCCTGGAGTTCGTCCTGGACTTTTCGGAGGTCGGAAATCCCAGAGCCTGCGGCAAAGAGGACCTGGCCTACATCTCCCCCTCCCTGGATGATCTCCTCTCCTCCCTGGACAAGGTCAGCATGGTCAATGCCGAACATCGTGGAAAAAAGATCCGAGTCCACGCCGCCCAGAAACGTATGAAGATGCGATTCGTCAATCAGCGTGGCGTCGTCCTTGGCGCGGAGTGTATTGACCCTGCCCTTCCGGCGCACAAACTCAAGGACCGCCCCGTCGCTTTTCAAGAGCTTTCCCCCGATCCGCAGCTTTGCGTATGGATGAATGAAGCCGTCTGAAGACCTCTCCGGGATTCCGTAGAGCAGTTGTCTGAGCGCTCGCAGGGCCGAGGTCTTACCTGCCTCATTCGGGCCATAGACAATGTGCAGACCTTCATGTCCTTTGTGGAGATTGAGTATCTTGTCGGTGAACGGACCGAACGCGAGAAGTCCTATCCGGAGTATCTTCACGGGGCATCCCCTTTTGAGACAAGACGACGGAGCAACATGGGCCGGACCTGATCGAGCATATTTGTCAGCCACTCGGTATTGTCCGGTGAGATGGCATCCCTGCCCTGCTTGATCTCCCTTGGCAGCTTTTTCCAAAAATCATTTAAAGATTCACCAAGCGTCCCAAACCGGGCCGGATCAGATTGGACCTCATCGAGCAGGTGGAGAATCTCACCCACCGGACCGTCGGCCGGCTCAGACACCTTGCCTTTGGATAAGGGATTTGTTCGGAGTCTTACCTTTTCGATCCAGATCCGGCCATTACTCAAATCCATGGCCGCTGACCGAATCTCATTGGTCCAATGCTCCGGATCAGCCGATAGTTCGGCATGGGCACGGCACGACCCGTCTACCTCGATCCGCGTTACCAGTGGCAGGTCGTTTTGTTCAAGTAGTTCTTTAACCTGTTCACAGATGCGATCTACAACGTCGTCGCCTCTATCCGCGCCTGATGCGTCTACTTCGCACCGCATCCAACGAATTACGTCAAGGGGACGAAAATCAGCGTTTGCACGACCGCTGTCATCTACGGTAACGAGCATGCATCCCCTGGGGCCGGTCTCGCGAATGTGCCTTCCCTGAATATTTCCGGGAAAAACGATCAGCGGGTCCTCGTGGAGCACCTCCTTTTTATGGACATGCCCCAGGGCCCAGTAGTCATAATCCTTAGATAACAGACCCTCAATCTTACAGGGTGCGTAAGGTTCGTGACCTTCGCGCCCTGTTGCACAGGTGTGGAGCATCCCGATGTTAAAGCACCCTGGTACAGCCGAAGGGTATCCGGCCGACAGATCCTTACTCACTGCCTGTTTTGCAAAGCCCTGACCGTGGATCGCAACTCCAAGGTCTTCAAGATGGACAGTGGCTGGTTTATCAGTGGGGAACAGAAATATTTTGTCAGGAAGCCTGAGTGTTTTGGTCATCTTGCTGGCAGCGTCATGATTTCCGGCAATAATGTAGACCGGAATTCCGGCCTCCCGGAGTTTTGTCATCTGGGAGACAAAATAGAGCCCTGTATTATAGTCCTTCCAGTCACCGTCATACAGGTCGCCTGCAATGAGGACAAAATCAACACGCTCAACAATGGCCAGTTCTACGAGATTTTCCAGGGCCCGTCGTGTTGCGCTGCGCAGATCTTCAACAGGTGCGCCATCATAATGCTCAAGCTTCAACAAAGGACTATCCAGATGAATGTCAGCAGCATGAAGGAATGTGTAGGCGTTCACAGGTTCAGGGTTCACCGTTCAGGGTTACCTTTCTGCAGGGGTTTAAAGGTTCAGGGTTCAGAGGTTCAGGGTTACATTATCGTTTTATTCTCATGTCTTCTCCATTCATAACTCACGAATCAACGGTTCAGTTTTTCGTTAAATTCTAAGGCATCCTTCATTTTGTAGTTTACACTTTTCGAGGTTGGTTTTTTAGTCATCTATCTTGAATATCGAACCGCAGAACAAGGAACCGCAGAATTTCGAAGGTATTATTTCGACATTCGATATTTCTTGTTCGATATTCTGCGGTTCAAAAAAATAAAAAGTGTAAACTACTTTTATGCTTATATGAAGGATTCCAATTCTAAACCTTTGAACCCTGAACCTATGAACCCGTGAACGGTTAAAGAAATGTAAACACGCTCAATCCTTGTAGCTGGAATCTCGTCCGCCGGTTTCCTCACCATATCGTTTTCAGTCCTTTCAGTTTACGCAATTTCCCATCACTTGTAACGAGTTTGCCCTTGTGGAATTTGACAGTTGCGGCAATAATTCGATCTGCAGGGTCAAGATTGTCCTTGAAAGACATGGAGACAGAAAGGTCTGCGATTTGTGGCGTGATTGGGATAACCCTGATCTGCCTGGCATCCAGAATCAGTTGCATGAATGTCAGATAGTCGGTACCGGGATTCAGGCGTTGCTTCTCTACAAGCATGGCGATTTCCCACAGCGATATGTCGCTACAAGAAAGTGCTGATTTTTCCTCCCCTTCAGAAATGGTGTGCCGTGCAGCTTTACTTAATCTTCCTGGATTTAGACTGTCAAGAATGAGAATGCATGTATCAAGCACAATCATCTGCTGCATCCCATTTTTCATCTATGGGAGAAGTAATATCCCCGATCTCACAGATACTTTGTAGCTGTTTGAGCCGTTTCCGGGCAGCCACCTTCACATCCTCCGGGGGAGAAAGGCGGGCCACAATACGTCCCCTTGAGGTAATAGCAAGTGTCTGGCCTGAACCGGCCTTGGCCAGATAATCGGGTAGATGATTTCGTAGTTCAGTGATATTAACCTTCTGCATAAGGAACCCTCACAATTCATGCAGGATTTAGGTACAAACTGTACATTTGAACTGTACAATTATAAAATTTTGATATTATAAGTCAAGAGAAAAACCACCTACATTATCAAATTCCTCTCCTTCCGTTTTGAAAGCAAGTGGCGGTGGACCCCAAAGGTATTTTCCTAAACAGTCATGACTGGGAATTTCTCCACCCCCGAGCATAAAAATATAGTTATATTATCCAAAAAGATCTGAATGTGTACCAGTTCGTGTCAGATAAACATTTTTGCTATCTGTTTTCCAGATCAACAACCAATCAGGTTCAATATGACATTCCATATAACCTGAGTATTTGCCTTTTAATGGATGAGGTTTGTATTCCTGGGGTAGGATGTTGCCCGATTGCAGCATTTCAATAATTTTCTGAAGAGATTCTAAATTCTGGTTACGCCTTTTCGCTCGCTTTACATCCTTAGAGAAACCTTTTGTCCATATCAGTTTTCTGGAACTCATACACCAATCTTTTTGAACATTTCTTCAACGGTATCCGCTGACTCAAGATTATGACTATTTTCAATGTCATCCATAGCATGTAGCGTTTCCTTGTTTGGTGGCAGTCGCAAATCAAATGGGATACCCCTGTAATTAATAACCTGTTTCAAAAAAAGATTGACGGCCGAGGAGATATTTAATCCGAGGCCACTAAAAATGACCTCTGCACCCTTTTTTATCTCCTCAGTTGTTCTAACATTTACACTTGTATTTTTAGCCATAATTCAGACCTTTACCCTATATATCAAACATTTATAACGAAAATGTAACCGTTCACGGGACTACAACGCCCCCCGTTTCACTGCAACCCACCAAACTGTAAGCGTTTACAGGGTGCTGCAGATGCGAGGCGGAGGGTACGCAGACGTACTCCCTGTATACTTCAAGTGCCCGACAACAAAGCAGATGCGGTGCCCTGTGAACGCTTACACGAAAATTTGCTACCTGCTCGCCATACTCGCTCGACACACACAGACGAACACAGATTCGGGCCATCTGCCAAACCGGCAATTTGTTATATAATGTATCTCAAAACTGATACATTGTCAATACAAACGTTAAGGCCTTCGAACATGAAAAGTTTCATCGGCTGCTTTCCGCCCAGTTCTCCCGAACAAACGAATCAGGAAGATTTCTCATCAGTATTCACATGACATTCGCCGATGATTTTTGTCAGTTCCTCCGAAGCTCCCGGCTCATATTCTTTCGGAATGAGATTCAGTATCCGCTTCTGTTCCTCGTGAGTGATTATCGGCAGCAGCATTCTTTCATTGCCGGTTTTCTTTTCGGCTTTGTCTATGATTACTCGGATGTAAGTATCGGGCGGAATACGATGATATTTTATTTTTTCAGGAAAATCTCTCACTCTTGTTATTATTTCCATTTGGCAGCCTCGCTGTTTTATATTTGTAGGGAAGGATAACAGGAGTGCAGGGGAAAAAGTGACTTTCTGTTTTTCTCAGCAGCCAGATCCGCACTGCCGGTTATAAAACGAATTCCGTTCAGCCTGCCTTTTCTGTGTTTCAAAATTACCCGCTTGCTTATTTATCATTGTTGGGCAGCAATGCCTATCCCTTTATCGCTTATACCTGCCCATGAGTTGACCTTCGGCCAAGATGTGGCCCTTCATGGCCTTGAGCAACTCAGCCTTGGTAAGACCCGGCTCCTGCGAGAACTCTGTATCCAAGGCATAGATCTTAAAATAGTACCGATGCGTTTCACCCGGAGGGCATAGCCCTCGGTTCTTCGTCGTGTTTTTCTACACCCCCTTCTTATTGCTCATAAATAACATGCGGAAGAATAAATAAATCATACTCATCTTCAACTTTGATGCACTCCTTATGGCAAGTCTCTAAAACCTGATCAATTGAAAGGTTTTTCGGAATCCTTATCTCAAACGTGAAATCTTCGTCTTCGTAATTAGAAATCGGCTTTATTTTTATTCCTGAATAGATGTGATGAAGGGAATCCACAAATTTTGTGACAGCTTCTGCCAGGCTCCTATGAATAGCTACGGTTTGCGGCATTTCTTAACTTCCTCCTTTTTCATCGACGATATCTATTACTTGTTGCACGATTCTTAGTGTTTGATCCAAAATTTGAGCATCAATTTTTACGGCATCATAATCACTGCTTATCCTATAAGTGTAAAGCCGCCTCAGGGGCAAGCGTTTATCTTCCAAAAGCCCCGGTCCGGTTTCTTGCTGATTCGGTGCAAACCAGTACCCCTGCACAAAATGTTTGATTATTCCGAGATGCCTCCAGACTTTTCCATCCCTGGGTTCGCCAAGGGCAGACCACATGGCTTGATATGATGCGTAATAGGCCCTTGATGCAGAGCTGTTAAATCTTTTCTGATTAAATAGCTCGATAGCATCATCAAGATATTTCTTGGCAAAATCTAGGCGATATCTTGTCATTGTTCTTCTCTCGTCTCCTGGTATAAGTTTCTTCATTCGATTAGTCTACCAATTCAATGGTAGTCACACGCACGGCGCCTTTTGAGCCACCATTAATCCCCTCCCCTAACGATCCCTTTTGACTTCTCATTCATAAGCAAGGAATCATTTCTTTCCTGTCACTGCCTTCTTTTCTGGCAGCAGGTCCCCAAACTTTCCATAGTTTACCTTAACCCCGTCATCCAGATCCAGTTCGATGCGCTTATCCGCGCAAGACTCGGGGACATGATGAATCAGCTAATTCTTTCATGTAGGGCTCTTTCATCCCCTACCCTATGCCGGTTCATCCCGGAGCTTTCACGGCTAGATCACATCATAAAGAGCCCGGTTGGCTAGGAATTCTTGGGAAATTATGTAGGAACCAACGAACATCTCAAATCTTCTCCAGAGATCCCGGCCTGTGCTTCGTTTACACTTTCTTGAATAGTGGCACAATATCTACCTGGACATAAGGTTCGTAATGATTATTCCTCATTAGCGCACGCACATTAGGTTGGGTGAGGATAAGTTCTCTTGCAATATTACGGTCATCTTTGTTGATTACACCTAAGTTGTCAGCCATTATTTTGGCATCCTCACCTTCGAGGTGCAGGGCGATTTTAGTGCCCATAAGATCGAAGGCAACACGGTCAAAATCTTTTGGGCTTTGGGATGCCAATAATAAACCTATCCCATATTTTCTTGCCTCTCGTACGAGTTCGGTTAAGGTCTCATCGTAGGAAAGTTTATGTGCTTCATCGATCACAGCAAAAACCCGCAATTTGCTGGTGGGTCCCTTCGCAAGCATATCAGAGTATATTTTCTGAAGAACAAATCGGCTTACTGCAACCATCAACTCCGGCGTGGCAAGATTTGATAAGCGGATAACCGTGGTCTGTTTGAGTATATTCTCGAAACTGAAGTCACCTGTCTCATCCATAAATATGCCCGTTTCAAAAAAGGGCTGTACACGAAGATTGAGGTTCCTGACATTTCCTCCTTCGTTATTTTCCTTTTCTTTTAATATAGACCAGACATCGGCCAACGTCGGAGGACCATTTCCCCAACTCGCTTTGTTTCCAGGCACAAAACTTCTGATTGTATAGGCCTGATTGATGGCGTCTCTTAGAATTGCGTGTTGAATGTCTCCTAAACCAAATATCCGCTTCATGCTCGCCGCGACTTGATAAACTACTTTTTGATAATTCTGTTTATTGTCAGTTAGCCTATCCTTTGGCACTTCAAATGGATTTATGGGAATCCCATCGGCAGCATCAATGACATGAGCCTTTGTCCGCTCCACAAAGGTCTTGCTATTGGCATCAGCAAGGTCAGGATCCATATATTCACCTTGAAAATCGAAGATAATGGAAGGTATGCCCTCTTGAGATAAACTATCAACAAAGGAGCTGGCGGTCTGAGTCTTCCCTGCGCCTGTTGTGCCAACAATAAGGATATGCTGATTGGATAGTTTCTTTGGCTTACTGATAAGAGGATCCCAGTGAACCACCTTTCCAGTATCACAGTCATTACCTAGCGTTATTTGAAGGCTTGGTTTTTGGATACCAACTTCTGCTTTGGTCCCCTCAGCTTTTTCATCCCCTTCAGTTTTTGCAGCTTTTTTATCCTCTTTTTCGGCTGCAGTTATCCGAATGGTCTCAGTTTCCTCAGTTTTGATAAATTCTCCTGCCTCCGTGGGTTTGCTCACTTCCTCGATCGGAGGCTTCGTCTCTTTCCCCTCTTTTCCTGATTCTGGCTCGATCGATTCTTCTTCAATATCAAATAGCTGGCTAATTTTGTCCTTTCCAATAACGTGAATTATGTTTCCTTTATACTCCTCCGGTTCTTTGCTTATACCCAACAGATTAAAAATATATCCAGCTCGATCAAAAGAGATATTAAAATCATTCTGAATAATTTTCAAAATGCCATCTCTTATAGCTTGTTCTCTTTCTGAATCATCTTGAATGAGCCCATGCCGTATACAGCGATCAAGATAGAATTCCAATAACTTGGCGAGTTCATGATTTTGTATGTCACGGTCAAAACGATCTTTATCTGCCCTTGGCTGAAAAAGTCCCTCAAGCACCTTTTGAGTATCTTGGTTTTTGGCAACAATCTGTTCCTTGAGACTATATTCTTCTCCAGCACCGGCTCCGCTCCTAAATTTGACCTCAATCAAACGCATTTTAAGGGTATTCTTTTGAAATCTTACTTGAATCAGGTCTGACCGGTGCAACCTAAGGGTCGCATCCTGGACCTGCTTTTTATGCTCAAAAAATAAAGAAGCATGCGAATCAACCGGAATTAATACTGAGCCGGACAATTCTCCCCGTTCTTCGAGCAACAAACGGGTAAGCGCAAGGCCAATAATTTCCCGGACATCCTTTGGGTTATTGATCAACTTAAGGGCCAGCCTCCCGGAAATTGATTTCAAAACGTCCAGGATTTGGGTTGCATGGAATCCGGTTCCAGGAATTCCCATTTTTCGAAGGCCATCCTTAACTAGCCCTTCAATTTCACTTAACCAATAAGTCGATACAATCAAACGGTGCCCTATGCCATCCAAAAACTCAGGCGTGTAATCGATCAGGTAGCTGTTTGCGGTTGATTTTCTGGGGTTGTCGAAGTATTGAATTCCGAAATTTCGATCTATGGTCAAAACCCAGTCGGAGTTTTCATGAATATTATTGATTATATATTTGTCCGTATTGGACAATTCTAACTGAACAGCAGGCACTTCTTCTAAAGAGTTGCCCCAGTTATAAAAACAAGATGAAAGGCGTAAAAGGTGATCGGTGATTTCGTAAATTGACTGAGACGAGTTTTCATGATCTCTGACCTCTTGGTTTTGGTTGGGCAAGATCTTACGAGACCAAGTGGCTGAATCCCTCTTTAAATCAAACGTTTCACGATATTCAGCCAGCAGGTTATGTAAGCTGAAGCTGCCTACATCTTGACCTATGGGCCGTGTCAAAACTTTGGTGGAAAACCGGTCGATAATAACTGTCAAGTGCGCTTCGTTTACTTCTGTTTCGGTCCATCCAATTTCCTTGACTCTCCTTTTAGAGAAAAGAAGTTTGGGGAAAAGGGGGTTTTCATTGGGGCGGAGCAACTCCTCATCAACTTCCTTTTCGATACCTTCTGCAGACAGATTCTCGTCAGTCAGCGTATCAAATGCATTACCCATCATTTCGTAACGCATATCTCCATAAAAGGCTACGTCGTAATTCATAGCCTTAAATTCTTCCATTCCTTGCAAGATTCGAATCGCATTTAATAAAATCAGCCCATCACCAGGATTGATCACATTTGTTTTTAAAGTCGTTATATAGGGATGATGCTTAAGATATCGCCACAATTTATCGGCAATTTGTTCCGGTGTAACCGTGGTAATTTGGCCTATGTTTTCCTTAATATTCAAAAGCTTGTAGACATAGCTGTTGAGCTTTCGAATATCAGCGCTGTCTCCTTTGGGCATAAGACTCCAGTAGAGATCCAAATTGTCGCTGTTTATGAAAATCCCATCATGGCCAAAAGAAATTGCGGAAGGGATATTTAAGGAAGTAATCTTAAATATATTTTCTACGTTTATCATCTGATTTGCTTCCTGTTCAGACAGACCGTTCAAAAGTTTGGCCCAATGAAACAACAGGTTCTGATACTGTAACACCCATAACAAGCGGAGAGGGTGGGTGGGACACAGAAGCACCACTTCACCTTCATTTTCAGGTGTGCCAACTTTCAAATGGATCGTATCTAGATGATTTATTGATTGGAACATTGCGAGGACATTGTTGACTTCGCCATCGGACTCTGCAGCTTCGAGCCTATTGTGGACCTCTTTCAGTAACTCTTGATAGGCTTCAACATAGGCTTTAATTTTTTCTTTAAATAATCTGAGATCAAAAACCTCTATGATGCCTTCCGGGTCGTGGGCCTGGAATGCTTCAAAAAGGTCTTTTCTGGCCTCAATCAGTCGTGAAAAGGACGGGACGGATTTGCAATGTATGGCGACAGGCTTAAGGTCACTGGCCTTTAAAATGGAAAGAGTTCCCGCGTCAACTTCCCATGCACCACAGTTCATGGGATCAGTGATGTTCTTTAGCTCGATCTCATGTAATGTAAAGTTGATCGGAATGCGATAGATTTCTCTGTTTTTGAGTTTAATTCTGTAGAGCCGTGGACGTCCGTCTTCCCAGTTCTCACTGTCTATTTCAATGGTTTTTCTTAGCTTATGGGCAGCCGTAAGAATAGCCTCCGCTCTGTTGCGAATTTTCTTAATCTTTTTAACGACAGGTTCAATTTGAATACCGCCTTCAATCCAAAAGGATTCGCTTTCGTCTGAATCCAGAATGATGCCCGCTGTATCTTTGGCATAGATCTTAATTCTTGCAGCGCAGGTCTCCCCTTCATCCAACTCCACATCTTTCAGGCTTAATCTTAAAGTGCTTCGCCCTTTCTTGACCGTTCGGCGCAGCAATTCCTCTTCTGAATCCTCATCATCAGTGTCTCTTACCACAATGATCAGATAGTGGCCCAAATCCTCCGATTTCTTAGGATTCGTTTCCCATTTTATGTGAATAGGACTCCTCGGGCTCGTGGTTGCTACAAGATTGCTTCCTTCCTTCTTGAGACCCTTTGCAATGGCGCCAGTCTTGGGGTCTTCAAGCGGCTGAAGATGAACTTCGACTTTTCCTTCTTCGGGAATGTCTTTGAAAGCCCATTTGTCAAAACTCAAACGGCTTCGCCATGCATCATCTATTAATGTCTCTTTAAGCCATTGATCTGTTTCTGTTACATTCCGCTCTCGGAAAAAGCGGATGAGGTTTTCTTCTAATTGCCCTTCCTTAGGTTTAAGACCAAATTTGTTCACCAACTTTTCAAGGCTTTGCAGTATCGTACGATCTGGATTTCTCAATTCCTCTACGCAATAACGGTTCCGGTCGATCCTGGTCTCCACGTCCTCTTTTTCAAGTTTCAGATCTGGAATAAGATCAACAATACAAAGATAAGCGCCTGCTTCTTCCCATCCCCCGCCATCATTTCTCAATGCCAGGAGATACTTGCTCTGACACTCAATGGGCTGTTTCTTGACAGCGGGTTGATCCAGAACGATGCCCGCAATGCTTCCGGTAGGTTCGGGCAGTTCAGATAATATGTTTTTGCAGTGAGATCTAAGCACACCAGTAAGGTCATAGGTCTTGAATGTATGAATGTCGTAGGAATCTTCCGCCGGTAATCGAAGCCCCTGGGGAATGAAGGCCACCAATACGCCAAACTCCTCACGATTACGCTTTTCAATGAGGGCGCCACTTTCAATCTCGTGTGCTTCATTGGCTTGATCGCTCAACACGTAAGCCTCTACCCCATGAGACTGTAAGCCTTTGTCCTCTCGTAGTTTCTGACAGGTAAGAACCATCACCTGCTTCGGCAGATACTCGACTCTCTGACAGTGATTCTTTTTCTTTGTCAACAGAAAGCCTCGAAGGTGTTCTGCAACAGCCCGAGCCATCTCCTGATGAAAAAGTTCTTGGCTAATCTCAATCATGTTGGGCCTCGTTAAAATACAATTTGCTGGGAAGTAGCCTTAAGTCATTGGGTGAGGGCTTCCATTAAAATCTCCTGGGCCTCGTCTTCCAATCGAATCGCGTCGGCCCGTTTCTCATAGGCAGAACGAACTAAATCTCCAATTTGTTTTTGTTCATCTTCCGAAGGCAGGGGGATCAGAACTTTTTGTACATGTTCAGGTGTTATGTGATCGATCACTGACCCGTGGCGGTACCTCAAAATCTGCATTTTGCCGTACTCAGAAGATAGAAATGCATAGACATAGCCAGCATCTGCCAGCCTGTCATTAGGAACAACACGAATGATATCTTCGGTTGCTGTCCAATCTTCATAATTGCCCATTATGAAACAGGTTCTTCCAATGGTTCCAGACCTCGTAATCAATGTCCAACCCTCTTGCAGCTTGAGTTCGTCAATGCCTTTTGTCTCAGAAACGGATACATGCTTCAAATCAGTAGGCCTGATCTGAATAATATTTTTCCCTGATAGAAATGGAAGACCATGGTCATTATCTACATAAGTGCGTTTGAAGCGATTACACATGAAAACTCGTTCAGTAACATCCTCAATGATTTTAACCTGGGTCTTTGACTGCTTGATGTTCTCAATAGCCAGTTGCGCCATAGGATTATAGAAGTGGGCATCCAGGCGGTATTCAGAGCTGCTGTCATTGTTTCGGATAATGTCTTTTGAATTCACGATCACGGATTCAACTTCTTTATTAGTATCAAACCACTTTTCGTCTTCCCTATGAAATTGTGCCAGGCGATTGAACTCAATCACAAATGAATTGGCTTTCGATAGAAAATTATCACTTTCTTCGCGAAGTTGAAGCACACGGCTAATAAGACAATCGAGCTTATCAATGACCCCTTGTGCTGGAAAAGGAACGTCCAATCGCTTAAGATCATCAGCATAGATATGGTCTATCACTGAACCGCTTTTTGACCCAATAATCTGATTTTTTACAAAAGGTAATCTCAAGAATGTGTATATGAGGCCTTGATAAGGCTTTTCTGGTACTATCCTTATCGCGTCCTGGCTCATGCCCCAACTATCCCACTTGCCGGGAATAATAGCGACATTACCAATGGTTCCTGAGCACGACACCGCGATCCATCCTTTTTTAACCTGATATTGAGACCATTTTGGCAAATCAGCTTTTGCCATAATTTTAGGATGCGAATTGATCTCCATTATTTCGGCGCTTGTCAAAAGAGGAATTCCAAATCCAGGATCACAAATATATGTCCGCTTAAATGGTCCAAAGCCAAACACATCTCCAATATCTGATAATTTCTTATTCTTATGTTTCCCTCTCTGAAGAAGTTGCTGAGTGGATATGGCTTGAGGCGAATAGTTCCCTGCATCAAGTCTAAAAGCATTGTTTCGGGTCATATTGGCCATGACGCTTGAAATTTGCGGGTTAAATAACGTGCTTAATGCGCTGGTAGGTTTTTCATGTTGGATGGAATTCATGATTTTGACCTGTAATTTTCAAAAAACAGCCTCGCAATTTCAGGAAGGTCGTCATCCACAATTCGACCGTTGGTTTCAACGATTGGCGCAAAGTCGACCACAGTCGAACTTGCATAGTCTTCGTATAAATCTCGCAGGATAATCTCTCGGCCTTGTTCATTGCGCTTGTAGATAGTATTTCCCCTCCGATCTTTCCCCACGGTCTTTGCTATTGCCATAAATATGGAGTAATCAGCCGGCTCACCGGACAGGCTCTCTGCCAGCTTCTCCTGATCTGATTTCCGCCGCAGAAAAAGCATGCTGGTTTGTGTGCCGGTTCGAGGCAGAAACATTTCAACAGGTAGATCAACACTGGCAAGCACCTGGCAGTTTGCCATAATCCAATACCTGACATACTCAAGATCAGGATTGCCAAGGATCCCGTCTGGAAGCACAATGCCCAATCTACCTGTTCCGGGTTTTAAGAAATGGAAACACCGTTCAATGAACAGGATTTCGGGCGGCACACCTGATTTTATATTCCCTTGCATCACCCACCTTTCGCCCTCTCTCACCCACGCATGGGCAAGGTCGTATTGATCCAAAATCTCCGTTGCCTCGACTTTGATCTTGGAACCAAAGGGGGGATTAGTTATGACAATGTCAAAACTGGATAGGGGAAGCTCAGCGCTTGCTTCCTTGGGCCATGCAGAGGGTTTCCATAGGGAATTGACTGAGTATAGCCCCCCACGGCCGTCATTGTTCATGATCATATTCATCTGGGTGGTTTTTACCAGGTTGGCATTGAAATCGATGCCAAAAACATTCTTCCCTGCTTCCCGAATCCTGGAGTTTAATTCCTTTTCCTCCTTCACAGTGGGGCGATTGGGATCAGCCCAGCTTTTTTTCGCTTTTAGACGCAGTTTTTCGCTGATATAGTTGAAGGCCACAACAATGAAACCGCCAGTACCACAGGCAGGATCAAGGATGCGGTTTCCCGGTTTAGGGTCCAGCATTTTGACTGCCATTTTAACCAGATTCCGGGGAGTAAAAAATTCACCCCTGGTTCCCTCCAGCGTCGGTCCCACAATAGTTTCATATGCCATACCTTTGACATCCACGGATGAGTGGAGAAAGTCATATTTTTCTAATTGGGCAACAATGTAAGTTACCACATCCGAATGAAAGCGGATTTCAAGGGTCAGATCATCAAAAAGGCCTTTGAATTCCTTCTTTTTTCTCACCGATTTATAGAGGCCGTCAATCCGATCTTTGACTTTTCGCTGTCCGGCGGGTGTGTTTCGTTCGTCGAGATCTCTAATGGCAAACTGGGGACGTGTCCCGTGTTCTTCGTCCTGTATTTTGGCAAAAAGAACCTTAAGGAATTCCCAGAATATCTGTTCCTTGGAACCTCCTTGATTGGCATGAATATAGTCATGGCACCGCTTAAAAGCATAAAGCAAATTATTCCCTGTAGCAATGCGGAGACGCGAACGATCTGTGGTGAAAATGGAAGAACCCGATTCGCCCTTTCGTGGAAAATCATTGACTGGAAATACATCAGTATCAAATTTCGCTTTTTTCTTCTGAAAATAGAGAGTTTCAATCCCATTGGTCCAGCAGCCAAAGCGAGCTCTTGAAGAAGCCACCAGCATGTTTTCTAAATCGTCTGTTCCTCCCTTTGCATCTGTTGGTTGGGCTTTGGGTTTGGCTACCATAACCAGGGTATCCAAATCATCCTGGTCAGGAGTTCCCTTTTTCTCTTCATGGAAGACTACAAGCGACATCTTCTTGGTAAGTTTTCGTGACCCCTCCATTACTTTGACTTTGAAATCAACAGCGATGTCTTGTGGAATATATCCGTATTCCTCTATAAGGGTCCGCTCAAAATTCTGACGTACCCGTTCGTTTTCACTATCTTTCCTAACCTTCGCATCGATAAAGTCGATAATTTTCCCTTCTGCCACTTCCTGTTTATTATTGATTTTTTTTGGCACTGTTTTCTCCTACAAAAATCATTAGACTGGAAATCTTGGACGAATGACCTGGGAGTTTGACGCATCTGAAAGATCAACGTAGAAACCCAATTGACGCAATCGAGACTTAAGCGTATTATAATTGTTTTCCAGTGCTTTTGCACCTTCAGGGCTATCATCGACACCGTTGTTACGATCTATTAGAATGCCGTATCTTGACTTTAACCACTCGACAAAATCGGTGATGACGATAGGCCTTGTAAAAAAACCTTTTTTTTGATTGTGACTAACTACAGCTAACTGAACCAACAGCTCCAGCAGTTCATTACCAAGAACATATTTTCTCTTTCGTCCCCGGCCACCCATCAAAAAACCACTTTCCCTCCCCAAGCCGCATAATGAAGCCAGAAGGGACTTGTGGTTTCTCGATCGTGTATTAAAGGTCTTTTGCGTAATTATCTCTACAAAGGTTTCTAAGGGAGACATCCCTAAATCAACGATTGATCTGATTTCCGGGTCTTCTTCTTCAGTGTCATCCACAGAAGTCACCTCACCTAATTTGACCCGAAAATAGCCATCAAGGTCTTTGTGTTTAAAAAAATTCATCAACTCTTCTAAAGAGCCGCTGTACCCGGGAAATGTTGAGGCAAATTCATCCACCTTTTTTAATTTGTAATGAGAGCGAAAATAGCGATACATAATGTCATGGTGTCTGGCTACCTTTTCTTTGGCCATGCGATCACATTCTCTGTCTTGCCCATTAGTCAGGTCCACAAAGATGTCAGGCTGGAATTCACACTCCGAGAGTTTATCCAAATTTGCCATTTTAATGCCTCTACAGTGCCGGCATCTATAACGTCCTGTGTCTATAAGATGGTTAATAATTCGATAGCTTTTAAGACAATACAAGGCAGCGTGAAATGAAAAAAGGCTGATGAGATAATCTATCAATTCGCGTCTCGGCATTGAGTCTCTATAGACCAAGAGCCTCGCGGTATCATTGATAATCAATTGTCGCTGACCCGGGCAAATAAAGTCATGGAGAGTAACCCTCTTGTTCATGTTTACCATATCAACTCTGAAATGCTCCAACAGCCTCAGAAGAAATAAGGATTCAATGTCAAGCTCTCCAGCTTTGTCCTCATCTATCTTGCTGTCATGAGTACCAAATGGCAGCGTGCCAACAGTCAAATAGGGTAGCAAAAGACTGGTTTCACCCATGATTAGGTCGCTGTCCCGAAACACGTTGTATAGGAATTTACTGAGGTCTCTGTCCTGACTTCGTATGCGCGGGTCAATCAGTTTAATTGTAGACATATGGATTGGTTTCAAGTTGGCAATGCGGCCCTCGCCCTCTCTGCCGCGCCCCACCTTGATCATAGTAGCAAATTCATTGGCGAGCCAGTCTTCGACCATCTGTTTTCTTTGGGCGTCCTTGGTTATGCCCTGAAAATGGTCGGGATCATCGGATATCAGTTTCACCAAGCTTTCGGGGTAAATGGTATCCTTGGTTGTCGATGTTATAGGCACGCCTTTGGTCCGGACCAAAACCAGAAAACGTGCGAAAGCTTGCTCCAATATGATGTTGTTGGCATCAATGGGCATTACCTTGTCAAATCGAAATGCTTTGTGCTTTCTGTCAATTCCCATTAGCCACCTACCTTGGTCATTTTGATATTATTTGATGGGGCTCTACTTATTTCAAACAACGTCGTATCATCCTCAGTAAGGAAAATTTTATCAGGTCTTCTTGAGGAAATTCGGCGTTTGAACATTTCCAGGTTTAAGAAAAAGGTTCGAACTTCACTCGCAGAAGGCACGAAGCCTTCCCTAATGCGGCAAAGAACTTCAAAAAGATCAATGGGAATCTCAAGTTCTAAGGGCTGTGATGGATCTGAGCCTGCTCCCACGAATCGATAATAGAGTGCATCTGGGGTATACTCCAGAAATTGCTCTTGAAATCCGATATCTTTTATCACCACGTCAAAATCGGAAGCTGGAAAGCTATAAAAACCTTTTGTTATTGAACGGGCCGAAGAGGTAGAACGAAGACAAAGATTTTCCCTGCCAATTGTTTCATTATAGATTCGTTCTGATTTGCTTATGGCAAGTGTTAAGTCATCTCTTAGATCATGATGCTTATCTTCTCTGTCTCGAATAACGTTCATAAATCGATTGAACTTTTGATAAGGAAGAAAATCAAGCCATAATAGAAATCCGGCTGACTCTAAATCCTCACTTGATCCCTCAAAAAATAGCTTTCTTCTTATGGATCGGTGATAGTTATTGGCGTTCTCTTGCCGGACAGGATCATTGTCATCCGTGCCCTGGGGAAAATTTTCATAAAGGCTTTTAAGATCCGGCAAATCCTGCTTGTCCAATGGTCCGGGTATAAAAAGCTTTGTGAGAGATTCATCTTCAGGTTCATGAAAATGGATAAAATTGTCTAACTTTGGATTCGGCGTCAGTGCAACATCCAACTCACTGATGGTTTGGGCAAGGCGGTCTTTTTCCTGCTTTGAAAAAAGGGCGTTATAGTAATAGCGGTCAAAGGTAAGCTCATCGTTTTCCAAATCAGCTTGAATCTGCTTGCATGAATATTTGTTTATAAGAATGAATGAGAGAATAGATCGGATATCCCGCATCGTTATATGGCGGGTTTTTCGAAACAGAACAGCATGGATGAGGTGTTTCAGACGATTCCGTATTTCAGGCCCCAATGTTTCCTGACGAAAGGCCTCAATATTGTACCGAACATAGCATTTGCTTGAGTACTCACAATTTTCAGGAGAACAAGCATCCCAAAAGCCAAGGAAGTTATCTGGGTCCAGGAATTTGTCTAAAACAAGATCAAGAATGGAAGGTTCATCCTTGCTCTCACTGACAATAGATCGTAGATTTAGATTGATAAAGACCAATGATTCATGTGGAGTAAAATTGTCCGATTCTAAGTAATGGTGGACCTGCTTACCCAGCCATGAATACTCCCTCTTAAATAAAACAAAGTTCCTGAGTTTCCCTTCGTTGATAGCAATAACTTTTGTAAAATTCCCTTCCGGTTCTACTTTTCCCTCAAAATCAGAAAAAAATTCTTTAAGGATCTGATCGTTTGAGGTACCTTCGAAGTCTTGGCTCCCATCGTAAAGGGTTTGGTAGGCTTTACCCTCTATTTCAAAGGTGCAGCCGTTGTCGGTCTGTGATAGAAATCTTGTGCCATTTTCTTCTGCCACGGCCTCAACTCGCTGGATGAAGGCTGTTTTTCCATCTCCAGCATTTCCGGTTAACACCACCAGCCTTGTTTCGGGTGCCATGATGCGGGGTATGAGTTTCCGGTCCAGCTTTGTATCAACGTAAGTAACCGGATCATATCCTCTAGTGCCAGACGTGCTGAAATCGCTTTGACTGTAAATCGTCAAGAATTTATCAACAAAAGGATTGTGATTTTCTGGCATATTAGCCCCCATTTGTCTATTAGGTTAAATTGCTTAACCACTGGTTTTCAAATAAACTGATCTGGCCATGCTCAGCAAAGCTATAATAGTTATTATCCCCAATAATCACGTGGTCCTGTAATCGCATTTTCAAGACTTGGCCGGCATGAACAAGCTCACGGGTAAGCTTTGTGTCGCTATCGCTAGGGTCCACGCTCCCGGATGGATGATTATGAGCAACCGCAAAACTGGCGGCGGAACCCCTTAGTGCTGTAACCACAATTTCTCTGGTGTACGTGCTGACTTCAGTTGCGGTTCCACGTGCCATTTCAATTTCATCACGGATTTTATTCCTACCATCTAATAGAAAGATCCAGAAATGTTCTTTTTTGAGATCACGAAGACGGGGTGAAACATAATCTGCCAAATGCTTCCCGTTCTTGATCGTAATGCCTTCTTTTGCTTGCTCCTGATGGATTCTCCGTCCAATTTCCATAGCGGCCATTATCTGAGCTATTTTAGTTGTTCCCAGTCCTTTTATTGAGCGCCATTTTGATTCATCAACATCTGCCATGTTTCGCCACGTCTTGAACCTTTTCTTAATCTCCTGACCCAAATCGACCGCGCTTTTCCCCTTTACACCAATACGCAGGATGACGGCCAATAGCTCGGAATCAGAAAGGTTGTTTGGACCTAAACGAAATAACTTTTCTCTTGGTCTGTCATCGGCGGACCATTTCGCGATCCCACTTGGTTTATATGCTTTTGGACACATGGCAATAACTCTTTCTTGAATGATATGGGTTTTCTATCTAAAACTTGTCAACCCTTTATTCTTGACAATTTCCTCTTTCCCGTATTCCTCTCCCACTATCATGAACAACACATCCTTTTCCTTCAGATATTTCAATGTCCGGTAGGTAGAGGGTCCACTGAGTGAAAAAAGTCAGGGATGTGGTTACGGATTTGAATCGAATCTTTAATTGTCCTGTCAGGGCCTCGGAGATATCAAACGTGGAAACTCCAACTTGCCGGGTTACTTCAGCCAGTGAAATTTCAAAATTCTCTACCGATTGATATACTATCTGTGCCTCAATCTGATAAATGCGCTTTCGACGACTACCCATCCGCAGATTCTGTGAATTGATATTTTCTTTTCGGCATATTCGCTCAATGAAAGTAGCAATTTTTTGCCTGCCTTCATACGAAACATCTTCAGATGATGGAACGTGGAAAATGCATGAGAGAATCCGCAGATGACCCCAGTACCATCTTCTGGAGCTACCCCAGTTAAATATAAAGAAAAAGGCCCCGGTTAAATGCTCTGCGAATTGAACGGGGTAAACATTTAACGGGGTAAACAGGGCAGGCGGGGCAGGCGCAGATTGGCGTAGATAAAAAGGAAATGCGGCAACTTATGCGACAAGACTCGTGTTCAGCCTGTGAGAATCTGCGCAATCTGCGGATAGAATATTGAGGTCAAGCTCTACCGTAATATGAGAAAAGTCGTTAACGGTCTTATTGGAGTTACAGGAAATAGGAAAAACATATGGAAAAATATTGAAGCCCAGAAATACGTAGACAAGGAGAGGGCTTCATGGAATGGGTAGGCAGAATGATGCCAGATTACCAGAACTTTCGTCTTTTTTTTATGGTATATCTCCTTGGTTTTGTAAAATTTTGGAAAGGGGACGGGAAAGGAGAAAGGGGACGTTCGTTCCGAGCGTTCTTGACGGGAAAGTAGAAGGGGGCCATTCGTCCAGAGCGTGCGCAGGGCTTGCTGATTAGGACCAAGTCGCTTGTGCGTTGCAGGAAGTATTTCATGGTGCTAAGAGTCTCAGACAGACGCTATGGCCAAGAAGGATTTTAGGCACGTTCGGAACGAACGTCCCCTTTGACCTTTGACGGTAGGCATTTTTCTCTCCTCCATTGTTTGCGTTTGGGGTAGATTCTTTATCAAAAAGCGAAATCCAATAAATCGTTCGAGTGGGTTTTCGTTTAGACACCAAATAACTGTTTGAAGAAGCTTCCTCCAGCTGGTTAGGCCCAATTCTCTGTTTTGAGATCGGGGACACGCTTGAACTCCTTGAGGTTGTTTGTGACCAGAATGCAACCAGTACTCAGAGCGTGTGCAGCAATGTGCATGTCATTGGGGCCAATGAGTTTGCCGCGTGACCTGAGGAAGGCGCGCAGCCGACCATAGTAGTCGGTTTCAACCTCCCCATAGTCAAGGACCTCAATGGGGGACGTAAACTTTGCCAGTGCCCCAAGGTTCTTCTCCGGGCTGGAGCTGGCATATGCCCCATACTTGAGTTCAGCCATGGTAATGCTGGAGATAACTATCGACCCGACGGGATGTCTCTTGAAACGCTCAATTGTTCTTTGGGGCTTGCGATTGATGACGTAGATACAGATATTGGTATCGAGCATGTAGCGCATCAGCGGAAGGGCTCTCTTTTCTCATACTCGCCCTGGTCTCTCTCGTTCATGAAATCTTCAGTGAATTCGTTCAGCGATTCCTCGAGCATGGACCATGCACGGTCCTTGGGAACCAGGAGTACGCCGGCACCAAAGCGTTTTACATAGCAGGACTTGCCGCTCATGCGGAAATCCTTCGGCAGTCTAACTGCCTGTGATCGACCATTCTTGAAAAGTTTTGCTTCAGCTATTGACATATTTAAAATATATACCGTGAGTATCGATTTATCAAGACCTAATGCC
>CBETWD010000015.1:0-24912 GCA_965539945.1 uncultured bacterium | reverse complement strand
GTACTTCAAGTGCCCGACAACAAAGCAGATGCGGTGCCCTGTGAACGCTTACAAATAGTTTTTTGCCGAAGTGGTGGAATAGGTAGACACGCCATCTTGAGGGGGTGGTGGGCAAAACCCGTGGGGGTTCGACTCCCCCCTTCGGCACCAAATTTAGTGTCTGAACGAAAAGACCGTCCCGACACAATTTTGAATTCTGAATTCTGAATTTTGAATTTAAACCTGATTCTCCAGCGTCTCTTTTCTTAGCGGAATGGTAAAATAGAATTGACTTCCTTTGCCGTATTCACTCGTGACCCAGATCATTCCATTGTGCAAAGCGATCAGACCTCTCGCAATACTGAGCCCAAGGCCGGTCCCTTCATATTTGCGCGAAGCGGATATGTCAGCCTGCATAAACTTTTTAAAAATTTTATCAAGATCCTCACCTTTAATCCCGATGCCTGTATCCTCTACACAGATCTCTGCAAATATGGGCGACTCGCCGTGTTGAATACCACGATCGGATATCTTGGCACTAATGGTTATGCCTCCCTCATGGGTAAATTTGATCGCATTGTTTAACAGGTTTATTAAAACATGCCTGATCTTATCCTCATCGCCATAGACTAAAGGCAGATTCTTTTCAATATCAATATCAAGTGTTAGCCCCTTTTTGGTTATCATCCCCTCAAAAAAGGGAATTACTGAATCAATAAGTCCTTTGAGATTGAAATGGACTGCTTCTATCTCAATTTTCCCTGATTCTATCTTGGAGAGATCGAGAAGATTGTTTATCAATTGCAAAAGGTGTTTTGCATTATCGGTGATTTTGCCCAGACTTTTTTTCTGTTCCTCGTTGATTAGTCCGTCAACTCCGTCTAATAGTAAATCTGAGTATCCGATAATGGAATTCATTGGTGTCCTGAGTTCATGAGATATGTTTGCCAAGAATGCTGATTTAAGCCTGTCAAGTTCTCTAAGTTGGATATTTGCTTCTCCTAATTGTGCTATTAATTTTGCCCTCTCGTTTAACAAGCTGATTTTTTTCAGCATACTTTCTTTTACTCTATCTCTTTCCCGTCGTACATCCGCCTCAGAACGTTTCAAGCTGGTTATGTCACGGGCAGCGGCAAAGGCACCCATTACCCGTCCTGCCTGATCTCTATAGAGCGAGGCATTGTAGGCAACAATGGTCTCAGTTCCATCTTTGGCCTTCATGACCAGTTCGTAATCCCGAACCTCCTCTGTCTCAAAGACCAACATTGCCCCTTTATAGGCCTTTTCCGGATCTGTGAAATAATCAGCAAATGGGGTCCCTATCAATTCTTCTCGAGTCCTGCCGGTAGTTTGGATTGTGGCCTTGTTCACATCCAGAATAATCCCGTTCTGATCAAAGGTTACCAGGGGATCAAGGCTTGTCTCTATTAATCCGCGGTTGTAGCCCTGAAGATTTTGTATTTCCTGCTCTGCCTGCTTTCGCTCTGTCCGGTCAACGTCGGATTGCCAGTAGGCATTGTTGACCGCTTCAATAAAACCTAGCCACTCTTTGGGAATGGACTCCAGCCCGTCGAAATACTGCCTGAGCTGGTCTTTCAATAAGGTATGGATATCCTTCATTGCCCGTTTTACCGCAACCCACCGAACTGTAAGCGTTCACAGGGTGCTGCAGATGCGAGGCGGAGGGTACGCAGACGTACTCCCTGTACTTCAAGTGCCCGACAACAAAGCAGATGCGGTGCCCTGTCACTTACCACTTTTTTTCACAGGCAATCTAATCGTAAAGGTAGACCCCTCGCCTGGTTCACTTTCCACCGAGATCGTGCCCCTGTGGGCCTGAATAATCTTGAGTGCGTAAGTAAGGCCGAGCCCTGCGTGGATCTTTGAAGTAAAAAAAGGGTCCAGAATATTCTTGAGTTTGTCTTTTGGGATGCCGACCCCTGTATCGGATATCTTGATCTCAACATATCCCTCGCTGACACGGCTGGCGATATTTAGCATGCGCGTCTTGTTTCGCATTGCTTCAATTGCGTTCTCAATAAGATTGGCAAACGCTGCCTCAATCTGTTCTCTATCAACAGAAATATCAGGAAGATTTTTCATTAATTCGGTTTTGATATCTATGTGATTTTTTTCAAGTGCAGGTTTGTATTCTTCAATCGCTTCGGCAATAATCTCATTAATATCTGCCGGTTCTCTATAAGATATTACAGTGGTCTTCAGCTCAATGAGCTTTTTTATCATGTGCTCCAGGGTCTCAACATTTTGTACAATCAATTGCAGATATTTTCTGTTTGGATCACTCTCAGAAAGGGATTCAGAGATCCTTCGCGCAAATCCTCCTATAGTAACAAGAGGGTTTCTTATCTCATGCGCTACTTGGTCCATCATCTTTTCTAATGCTTCTGTCTTCTCCGCCTCCAGCAACTTTTCACGCTTTTCCTTCATGCTGAGCAATGATCGTATTCTTGCAACAAGCTCTTTATAATCAAAGGGCTTAGCCAGATAATCATCCCCGCCGATATCGAGACCTTTGACAGTGCTGTCAACGTCGCCCTTGGCAGTGAGGATGATGACAGGTATGTACCTGGTGCTTTCATCTTCCTTGAGTCTCTTGCATACCTCAAACCCATCCAGTTTAGGCATCATAATGTCCAGCACAACCAGATCAGGCTCGTATTCAGCGAATTTTTCGAGGCCTTCTTCGCCGTCGTATGCCTCAGCGGTATCATACCCATCAGCACGGAGCCTCTTCCTCAAGAGGTCTACTGTATCTATGTTATCCTCTACAATCAGAATCTTGTTCTTGTCCACCTGAATAACCTAACCTATTTTTTTCACGTAGTATTCTATCTGCTCCGGCAACTCGCGCACATTTATCGGCTTTGAAATATACCCACTAAATCCAGCCTGCAAAGCCTTTTCCTCGTCTCCCTTCATTGCATGTGCGGTCAATGCAATTATCGTGGTATGCTTAAACTCCTCTCGAAGCCTCAAATTTTTTGCAACCTCATAACCTCCCATTTTCGGAAGTGCAATATCCAAAAGAATAATATCCGGCTGTTCAGCAATCGCCTTTTCCAGGCCATCTTCTCCATCAACAGCTTCAATTATCTGATAATCCCTGTTTCTTAAGATCTTGATTACCAGCTCCCGGCTATCCTGGTTGTCCTCAACTATCAGCAATTTTTCCCCAAAAACCTTCTCTGTTTCTTTCATGTCATCCCCGTTTCTTTAACCGTTCACGGGATTACAACGCCCGTTTTTACCGCAATCCATCGCACTGTAAGCGTTTACAGGGTGCTGCAGATGCGAGGCGACGGGTACGCAGACGTACTCCCTGTACTTCAAGTGCCCGGCAACAAAGCAGATGCGGTGCCCTGTGAACGCTTACCCGTTTGTCAGGTACTTTTTATCTCATCAATTCTATGTTTGAGCTCTTGTGAGAGATCTTCTTCTTTAAGTGTACCTTTGTTTAATATGCCACGCAACCTACCGTCCAGAGCGTCTTTCTCCTTTTCGCTCAAGTCCCTCTTCGTAATAATAATAAGGGGGATATGCCTGACATTTTCATCTGTTTTAATGTACTCGATTACATCAAAACCATTCACCTTGGGCATTGTCAGATTGAGGATGATCAGGTGAGGCATGAAACTCTTTACCAACTCGATCGCATCCTGGCTGTTATAGGCTGTCTTTACCTCACACCCGACGTCTTGCAGGGTATGTTCGATCAGCGATACTGTATCTGTTTCACTATCTACTACAAGTGCCCGTTGTATTTTGCCTGTTTTTTCCAGATCTCTTATTTTTTTAAGCAAAAAATTCTTATCCAGCGGCTTTACCATATATTCCGCAGCACCTAAACTGAATCCCAGTTTTTTATTATCCACAATTGAAAGGACAATTACCGGGATATTTTGGGTCTCCGGCGCACTCTTCAGCTCCCGCAGTACCTGCCACCCATCCTTATGCGGCATCATGATATCCAGAGTAATGGCTACCGGTTTAGTCTCTATGGCCTTTTCAACCGCCCTTTTCCCACTGAGAAGACCTACTATTTTGTAGTCCTCTCCCAGGGATTTCCTGATAATATCAATGGCTTCAGGGCTATCATCTATTGCCAGGACCGTTTTTTGCGTAACGCCTTCTTTGGTCGACAGCTTTGCCCCAGCGGTCTTGGAAGCCTCTGACTCGAGCACCAATTTTTGTACTACCTCACAACTCTTGCAAAAATCAACCTTCTCCGGATAGGCACCGATTTTAAGGCCGGTGCAATGTGTCCCAAGAATGAGCCAGCAACGTTTTTCTTCACTTTCATAGGCCGGGCAGCTTGGCTGTCCACAATGGACATAGTCATGGCATTTTGCCGGTTCGCCGCCATATTCGGGATTTTTCAAAAAGGTCTCAACAGGCACATCAAAATGCTCAGCCAAGGCATCAGCCATTCGTAATTCTATGACCGGCTTGGTTGAAGATTCGAGTGTCTCTTGTTTGAGCGGAATAGTGAAATAGAATTGACTTCCCTTGCCATGCTTGCTCGTGGCCCAGATCATTCCATTGTGCAATGCGATCAACCCTCTCGCAATACTGAGCCCCAGGCCGGTCCCGTCATATTGGCGGACAGTAGAAAGGTCGGCCTGTACGAACTTGTCAAAAATTTTACCGAGATCCTCATCCTTTATCCCGATGCCTGTATCTTCTACGCAGACCTCTGCAAATATGGACGACTCGCCAGGCTGAATCCCGCGACAGGACATCCTGGCACGGATGGTTATGCCCCCCTTATCAGTAAACTTGATTGCATTGGAAAGCAGGTTCATTAAAACATGCTTGATCTTATTCCTATCGCCATAGACCAAGGGTAGATTCTCATCAATATCAAAATCAAGGGAAAGACCCTTTTGGGTTATCATTCCCTCAAACATGGGAACTACTGAATCAATAAGTCCTTTGAGGTTGAACTGTTCCGCCTCTAACTCAGTTTTCCCTGCTTCTATCTTGGAGAGATCGAGAAGATCATTTAGTAATTGCAAGAGGTGCCTGGCATTATTGGAAATTTTGTTGAGGCTCTTTTCCTGTTCCTCGTTGATTGGCCCGTCAACCCCGTCTATTAGTAAATCAGAATATCCGATAATAGAATTCATTGGTGTCCTGAGCTCATGAGACATATTTGCCAAGAACGTGGATTTCAGTCTGTCGAGTTCCCTGAGTTGGGTATTTGCTTTTTCCAATAGTGCTATAAGATTGGCCCTTTCGCCTAAGAGGTCGGTTTTTTTCGCAACCTCTTGTTCCAATTTTTTACTAAATGAAGATGCCCTTTGAACCATATAGTTAAATGCATTGCCCAGTAAGCCTATCTCATCCTCTGAAACTACGTCTACTGAAACAGACATATCGCCCTCTGCAAATTTCTTTGCCTTGTCAGCCAAATCCTCCACAGGGCGCCTGATGAATCTGGTCACCATCACATAAATTATTCCAATAATTATTGATATTCCAATAAAACTTATCAATATAGTCCTGTTTCTGGCAGCAGCGACCGTCATATAAGTATGCTGGACATCCGTTCCTATGATCATGCCACCAAGAACTCTCCTCGAAGAGCCATGGCAGTGATAACAGTCTTTTTGATTCAAAATGGGGTGGATGGTAATAAGGGTTTTTCTCCCGGCAAGTTCTACCTCAAATGATTTCCCTGGTGTCACTCCTGACCTCAATGCCTTGCTTAAAGCCGCCAGTGCCTCCTTATCATGAATAGAATCCGCAACCCTGGTGTTTACGTTTTCCTCGTGTGTGGACCAGATTATTTCTTGATCAAAATCGCATATCCATGCCCCGATATCCTCCATCTTTGTCCGAACGTCGGACAAGACCTTCTTGACAGCCTCATTGTTTCCAACAGACATGGGAAATTTTATACCGGAATAGATCGATTCGGACAGATCTACATTAAGAGTTGTTACCAACTCCATTCTGTCTCTTGTCCCAAAATATATTCTCAAGACAATTTCAGCCGCCATAACCAGAGCTATACTGATTATTACAGTAGCCATTATCTTGTTTGTAAAACTCTTTCTTATAAGACCAAACATCCTGTCCCCAACAATGCGGCGCCTATCGGAACCGCTAATGCGCGCCTCCGTGAATCATGGGCTTGTACCTGAAGGCCTTGACCCTTTCTGAAATATGACAGACCTCACAGTCTTTCATGGTCAGACTTTTTTTGATATACAAAGGACTCTTTTTCTTTACATGGAATTCACCCGGGCCGTGGCATACTTCACAGCCTGCGTTTTTCAAGTGAGGGGTCTCTTCAGGACTGACAAAGCCGCTCGGTTTACCATATCCTGTTGTATGACAGAAATAACACTTTTTGATTTCTTCCTCGGTAAGGCCCTTTTTCACCCTTTGAATGCTCTCGAACGAAATGCTCTTCTTTGCATATTTGATGAAACTCCTATATTCCTTTTGGTGACATACCTTGCATGCTTCTGAGCCAAGGTATTTTGGTGTCTCGGTGTTATTTCCACCTCTAACCTTTTCCGGATTAAAGATGATGATCGTTAATATTGCCGTGACAATGGCAAGGAAATATCTCATTGTGCCCCAACCTTAATGGCCTCTTTAATCAAGGGAGCCTCATGCGAAGCCGTTGATAGTCATGCGTTTTCCAGGGAAAGCCGTGATCATAGTCTATTCTAATACTCATTTTCGTATGTGGCAACGATATGGGGTTTATGTTGTTGGTCTCAGCAATAAGGCGAATATCAACGTGAATTGGCTGGATTTCCCTTATGATTTGATCTCACGCTCTATAAAAAAACAAAAAAGATTTGCCTGGGTGGTCAGACTGATATTGCCAATTTCTTCCAAGCAGGTTACAAAGTAATTTTAAAATAACGATATTACAATTTCACATGGGTGTAATGTGAGAATCATTTTAAAACAAATAACAAAACAGGAAGGAGGGGCGTGCCATTAAAAGAACACAAAAAAATAATTCTTGCATTGGTTTTACTTTTAACTACCGCTTTTTTAGCTCCGGTGATCTATAATATCGGGAGCGACAAAAACGGTGTCTATATCTGAACTTTTCTTGGGATCTGCGCCCTTATCGTGGGTGCATAGCTACTACAAGTCCTGTGCGAAATTTTTGTTTCAGCAAAGGACATTGGAGTATGCTCGCACATGAACTTCTAAGTTCTAAAGGTGAGGAAGAGAGGAAGGATGGTGCTCAAAGCAAAGTTTCTTATAATCTGTATTTTCGGTTTCATGATGTCGGTGGCAGGCATCGGCATCAACTCGTCGAGTGCCATGGAAACCGATGACTGTCTGGAATGCCATGGCGATTTATCCAATTTCGATGAAGGGGACGAGCGTCTATATGTGGACGGCACCCAGTTCGCCGGCACAAAACACGCAGAAGATGGTTGCGGGTCCTGCCATTCCGTAACCGATGATCACCCGGACGATGGCGTCGTGCCCGAAAAAGAAAGCTGTGACATGTGCCATGAAGATACTGTTGACGAGTTATCAAAGGGCCTTCATGCCGGCAATGCGGAATGCACAGATTGTCACAACCCCCATGCGGACAGAGGGCTCAAATCTCCTAGTGAAAGCTGTGGTATGTGCCATGAAGAAGCCGTTGAAGAATATTTGAATAGCCACCATGCAGCAAACGCGGTTTGCTCGGATTGTCACAGCCCTCATACAGTCATGAGCTACCTGGAGACCTCAGGTTTTGAAAAAAATAAACAGTGTACTACATGTCACGAAAATGCCGGCCACTCTGAATGGCTCCTCCGGAACAAGCTCCACATGCAGGCAACCACGTGCATAAGCTGCCATACTGATTCAAAAGGCATTGTCATCACTATGTATATTGAGAAAAGAGAGGATATCAAGCCAGATAAAGAAGGTGAGATTGACCTCGCAACTTACCAAGATCTCACGCAATTAGTCGGAGACAAGGGAGTTCAATCTCTCATAGATACCAACGGTGACGGCTCCATTACAACGGCAGAGCTCAAAGAGTTTAATATGAACTCAAAATATAAGAGCGTTGGGCTGTGGGGGGTGCTGTCAACAAAAACAGCAAGTCACAATTATGGAATATTTGAAGACCGCCGGGATTGTTCTTTCTGCCATGCTGCCGGGCCCAAAGCCATGCAGACATGTTATGTAGCCTTCCCTAATCAAGATGGCACGTACAGCATGGTCCCTGTTGAAGAGGGAGCAGTGCTCGACCCTCTTTTTGCTACTGCTGACTTCTATATGGTGGGCTCTACCAGAAACGATATTCTCAGTATTTTGGGCCTGCTGATCATAGCTGGTGGTTTAGGCGCGGCTTGCCTCCATGGCACTTTCAGAATTCTGACTCAAAAAAATAGGAGGAAACATTGATCATGGAAAAGCCAAAAATGATCTACCTCAACCCTCTTACAGTGAGGATATGGCATTGGATTCATGCCATTGGAATAACAACTCTGTGTATTACAGGGGCTCAGATCAGGTTTCCTGAGTATATTAGTCTATTCAGCTATAGGACAGCGGTACTGATTCATGATTTTACTGGAATCTTTGTATGCCTCGATTGGTTGTTATGGTTTTTCTATTACGTGTTCATTGATAAGAGCCTGTTAAAGCTCTATATGCCCAATATGTACGACCTGAAGACGGGTATCATAAAACAGATGCTGTTCTATGGCTTTAACTACTTCAAGGGTGGACCGAACCCGCACCACTGCACGCCTGAGAACAAGTTCAACCCCATGCAGAAAGGGGCATATCTGATGATCATGCTGACGCTTGTACCGATCATCCTGTTGTCCGGCCTGCTGCTCCTGCTGATTACGCAAAAATGGATGGTGTTTTTGGGCGGGGTAAAAATAGTGATCGGGCTACATTTCCTGGTAGCCTGCTGTTTCGCTGCCTTCCTCTTTGTCCACATGTATCTGGCTACCCTGGGCCATACCTTCTGGGCTCATATCATAACCATGATAACCGGTTGGGAGGAAGAGGTAGAAGATCACTAACCAATAATCAATAGGAATTGAGACGACCTTTGAGGTCGTCTCAATCTATTATTCAAGAAAGAAGTAGAAGAATTTCCGCGGGATTGGATCTACTGGATCCTTCACGAAATGAAGCGCGTTTTAGTGGGATGAACCTGAATTGTGAAGACGGACTTGTTTGTGGTGGCCAACTGCCTTTACAACGGGAGCTGCTTTACAATCTTTATCTATGTTTCCTTTAAGGCTTTCTTAACTGCTTCAATCAACTCGACAGGATCAATTGGTTTTTCAATATAGCCGTCCGGAATAGTATATTTTGTCAAACCCGTGCTCTCGACAAATTTCTTTTCATCCTGAAGCGGTTGTTTGAACATGAAGTTCCTGAAATCGACCCCTGTCACCTCAGAGACCCCGGTCTGCACGATCACGGGAGTATTGCTCATGTCAGGATCCGATCTTAACTCCTGAAACATGGCAATGCCACTTTTTTTGGGCATCATGAGGTCGAGCAAAACCAGATCGGGCTTCTCCTTGCGCAAGAGTTCAAGGCCCTCAATCCCATTGTTGGCACTTATGCTTGAATAACCGTTGTCTTCAAGGACTGCACTGATAAAGGTCCTTATATCAGGCTCATCGTCCACGATAAGTATCTTTTTAGCCATTTTCTTCCTCACTCCTATAATTACTTGAGAAATCCCTTAGGCAAGCCTATCTCTTTATCTGAACAAATACATAGCACAGAATACCGCGCTTTGAAAGACAAAATGGCAACAAGTGAAGCTTTTTGTTTCCCTGGCTGGTTCTGCTCCAATTTAACAAAGACGCAATTGCTGAAATATAGTATAAGATTATTATCCTAACCCTACCAAAGCAAGGCTTGTACAGGGCTTGGTCGCCTTATTACGCAAAAGATCATTCATGAACAAGGTGGGGAGATATCATTGGAGTCAAAAGATGGGCAAGGGACTGCCTTTTTCGTTAGACTCCCTCGGCATATGCCAAGAGAAATGCAGTCAAACTCAGAAAGAGTGAATCATGGAAGGGTATAAAGAACTTAAGGTCGCAATTGTGGGTGGTAGTATCGGGTGCAAGGCGATTATGGATATGATATTTGCTGAAACGCTCCGCCAGCTTCACATGGAAATCATAGCGGTAGCAGATATCAATCCAGAGGCTCCGGGTTATCGCTATGCCCAGGAAAACGGTATCTATACGACAATGGATTACCGTGATCTATACAAGCTCAAAGATCTCAACATGATCCTCGAGCTGACTGGCCGTGATGATATAGCCAATGAAATCTCCCGAACCAAGCCGGAGCACGTCCGGCTGATGGACCACGTCGCTGCCAGGGTCTTCTGGGATGTCTTTGAGATTGAAGAAGAAAGGCTTGCCGAGGAGGAATGGGTAGAGGAGGCGCTCAGGGAGAGCGAGGAGAGATATCGCACGGTGCTGGACACGTCTCCCGATCCTGTTGTTGTCTATGATATGAAGGGTAAGGTTACCTATATAAATTCGGCATTCACGCGGATTTTCGGGTGGATATCAGACGAGCTTGAGGACAAGAAATTACATTATGTCCCGGATGAGAACTGGCCTGAGACCCAAATGATGATTGATAAGGTGCTGGCAGGAGAGAGTTTTTCTGCTATCGAAAGCCGTCGATATACCAAAGGAGGAAATATTATTGACGTCAGTATAAGCACAACTATCTATTTGGATCGGGATGGGAATCCGGCGGGCAGTATCCACACTTTAAGAGATATCACCACGCGTAAGCAATCACAGGAGGCCCTGCAAAGGGCTCGCGATGAGCTGGAGCAACACGTCAAAGAGCGCACTGCCGAATTAATGGTAGTAAATGAGCAACTGCGGCGCGAGATAGAAGAGAAAAAACAGGTCGAAAAGGGATTAAAGGCCTCGGAAGAAAAATATCGCGTCCTGTTTAACTACGACCCAAACTGCCTGTTTATGGTCGAGATGGATTCAGCCAAGATCCTGGACTTGAACAAGGCCGCCACCAAGGTATATGAATATGACCGGGAAGAGTTGCTGGGAATGTCCCTTTTCGATCTATTAGATAAGGAGGACGCGCAGCGGCTCGGGAAAGAGCTTGGCCACCTTGCCAAAGAGGGCGATTATGTGTTTGTACCCAAGCTGCGGGTCAGGAGGAAAGACAGTGGTCATTTTTATATCGATTTTCATGCCCGGGTCGGGAAATTCCAGGAAAGAGAACGTGGATCAACTGGTCTGTCCCTGATTGTCAGGACTGTGGATATTACTCTCAGCCTTGAACGGCAGGCCCAGTTGGTTCAGGCCAGCAAGATGGCGACCCTTGGTGAGATGGCGACTGGTATGGCCCATGAACTCAATCAGCCATTAAATGTGATGCGGATGGGGGCCGATTTTGTTGCCAAGATGATACGGCGCGGCCAGGAGATTTCAGACGAACAGCTATTGACAGTGAGCCGTAACATAAGTGAGCAGGTGGAAAGGGCCACGAATATCATCAATCATTTGCGGGAGTTTGGCAGAAAGGGCGATTTCAAAATTTATCCGGTTGACCTGAACCAACCTATCAGAGATGTGTTTACGATCATGGGCGAGCAGCTCAGACTGCGGGACATAGAGGTTAATCTGGACCTGGACAAAGCCATCCCCAAGATCATGGCCGGCAGGAACCGGCTGGAGCAGATATTTCTGAACCTGGTGACCAATGCCAGGGATGCGATGAAAGAAAGAGGGATGGAGGATGTCAAGAAGATCACCATTACCACTTATCTGGAAGGAGATTTGGTCGTGGCTGAAGTCTCTGACACGGGTAAGGGCATCCCGGAACGAGTCCAGGAAAAGATGTTTGAGCCCTTCTTTACGACAAAAGAAGTGGGAAAGGGAACCGGCTTGGGGCTGTCCATTACTTATGGCCTCGTAAGGGATTTTAAGGGCGGTATTGACGTGGAATCGACCCTGGACGTCGGTACCACATTCAGGGTTCGCTTTCCGGCCTATAATGAAGAGAGGAAATCAGAATGAAGAAAGTGTTGGTTGTTGACGACGAACGGCCCATCCTGGATATGCTGGATCTCTCTCTATCCAGTGAAGGATATGAGGTGCTGACTGCCGAAGATGGCGAAAAGGCCCTGGAAATTTTTGAGAAACAATGCCCCAAGCTCGTCTTGACCGATATCAAGATGCCTGGAATTGACGGTATAGAGGTACTAAAAAGGATCAAAAAAATCGACGACCAGGTGGAAGTTATTGTTATCACCGGCCATGGTGACATGGACACAGCCGTCGGCGCACTCAAGCATGGGGCCTCTGATTTCGTAACTAAGCCGCTCCGGGATGAAGTCCTGATGGTTTCAATCGAAAGGGCATGGAAAAAAATAGCCATGAGCGAGCAATTGCAGGATTATACCGAGAACCTGGAGCTCAAGGCAGAACAGTATAAACAGGACCTCAAAAAGGCCCAGGACGAAATGATAAAAGCCGAGCGCCTTGCCTCTATAGGGGAGACTGTGGCCAGCTTGGCCCATTGTATAAAGAATATCTCCACCGGCCTGGGCGGCGGCATGTACATGGTCCACACAGGCGTGGCCAAAGAAAAACCCGATATGATAGAGGAAGGCTGGTCCATGTTCCAGCGCAACCTGGAGAGGGTCTCGGATCTCATCCTGGACCTATTAAGGTATGCGAGACAGACAGAACCTCAACGAACGTCGTGCAGACTTAATAATATTATATCCGAGGTTGTGAGAACCTTCAAGAAGCACGCTGATAGCCACCAGATCAAGCTGAATAAGCTCCCGGCCTCAAATCTCACGGACGCCTACATTGAACGGGACGGCATACATCGGATGCTGGGGCACCTGGTCTCAAACGCCATTGACGCATGCATCTATGATGCAGATACGTCAAAGAAATGGGAAGTCACGGTTACGACCAAGACAGAAACGGCTGCCGACTCCGGCGAGACGATTCTTATTGAAGTCATTGACAACGGATGTGGGATGACAGATGAGGTAAAGGCGCATCTCTTTCAGAGATTTTTTACTACAAAAGCAGGGCGTGGCATAGGCCTTGGCCTTCTGGTCACGCAAAAGATCATTCACGACCATGACGGCGAGATCTTCATCGAGTCAGAGGACGGGAAAGGGACAACGGTGTTAGTTCGACTGCCGGCAAAGATGCCTGAGGATTATTCTCAGGCCCTTTCAGATACTGGGGAAACACCCACAGGCAACAACGAATGAAAATAGCCTTCTTTGGTAGGACAAAACCCCTTTTATTAACCCAAAAGCATTGCTATAGTAACCTAGGTTGAGCGGTTCAGCGTTCACGGTTCTAGGTTGAAAAGCCCTAAAGGGTTCATATCAAAAGGATAATGCCTCAATTGAGGGCATAAGTATGTTTAACCCAATAGGTGAAAGAAGCAAATAGACAAATTATTTAATAATGTGTTGGATGTCAAGTGCTTACAACCCTTGAACCCTGAACCCTGAACCGATCACTTTAGGAGTAAGATATTTGGTATGGAGATACTGAGCGCAAGTTTACCCATCATGCTTTGCGCCATAGGATAAAATGCTATTTGTTTCCGGATCTTCGATGTGGATTCCGGTCAAAGGAGCTTGAAGATGAGAATAAAAAAACCATTTATCACTATGACCACCGGGCTTCTTGCTTTATCTTTCTTTGCCTTTAACACACCGTATCTTCAGGCTGAAAAAGAGAAGGCCGTCTTTGTAGGAATGGACAAGTGCAAAGAATGCCATCCAGAGCACGTGGAAAGCTATCTCTCCTGGAAATACGCAAGAAATTTTCGGGTCATACAGATGAGAAAAAGAGATCATGATCCAGGCTGTCTCCCATGCCATACCACCGGCTATGGGAAACAGGGAGGATTTGTCAGTGTGGAAAAAACCCCGCTGATGGTCAATAAGCAGTGTGAAACTTGCCATGGTCCGGCCAGCTTACATCTCAAGGCCCCGACCAGGCTGGAACATCAAGAGACATTGAACATTCCAAAGAATATCTGTACAAGCTGTCACAGCGGGCACAAGCATCCGGGGTATTGAGCCGCTTCACCGATTGCCATCATCAGGATGAGCGTATATGGGGCATTGAGAAACAGGTAAAATGACACCTCTTTTTGACAGATTATGGACAAGGCTCCGCATATCCAGCGTAACCGAAAAGGTGATAATGGGTATGAGTCTAATTCTAGTCATAGTAATAGGCCTCCTTACTTACTATGACATGGTGACGCGAATAAAGTTTCATCTTGGAAAGCAGGAGGATCGGGCATATGAGATCAGTGACACGGTAATGAGAAGTATTGAGTACCCGATGCTCGACGGAGATATGGAGGCCGTGCAGGCCATCTTGGAAAGCTTGTATAAATTAAGGGACTTGAAAGTCGTAAATCTTTGCGATCTTAAAGGCATCATCAAATACAGTGGATTACCAGCCAACCTGGAAAAGCTTGACGATTCACAGGCCACCGAAGAGGCATTAGACACCAGTTCCCTGGTGAAGGTCCTGGATATGCAGGGGGGAGAAAAGTTACTTTTTCATGCCATGCCTATCCCGAATGAGAAAACCTGTTATAAATGCCATGGAAGTGAAAATGAAATATTAGGGGTTCTAACTGTAGGAATTAGCTGGGACCCCGTAGAGGAACGAGTAGCAGAAGTCAGGAATAGAGAGATTATCTGGGGCCTGGCTTCCCTTGTGATTGTGGGTCTTTTCTTATTCATTTTCTTATCCAGATTCGTTACCCGGCCCCTTGCCCATCTTGCGCGATTAGCCGATGAAATCAGCCGTGGAAAAACAGAGGTTGATTTTGGCAGAAAGGTCGCATGCTGGGAGATAGAAAAATGCACAAAAACCGACTGCCCTGCATATGGAAATACTGCGACAATGTGCTGGTACGTGGACGGGACACTCTGTTTCGGCCAGCCATCAGGGAGCTTTCCAGAAAAACTGGATGAGTGTCGTGAATGCAAAGTATATAAAAGCCATGTGGGTGACGAGATGGTCCAGTTGGCGGATTCTTTCAAGCATATGGTCTCTAAACTGGATATTTCTGAAAAGGAGATAAAAAAATTAGAACAAAGGACCCAATTAATCCAGGCCAGTAAGATGTCCACCTTGGGTGAGATGGCATCAGGCGTAGCCCACGAGTTAAATCAACCGTTAAGTGTTATTAGAATGGGCGCCACGTTTCTGTCAAAGATGATCAACAAGGGCAAAAAGATTGAGGATAAAGAATTAAAAACCGTGACTGAAGAAATCGTTGGTCAGGTAGACAGGGCAGCGGCAATCATCAATCATTTGCGGGACTTTGCCAGGGTGGGTATTAAAACGACAGAGCTTGACCTGAATGTGCCTATCAGAAATATCATTGGGATATTGGGACAACAGTTCAAAGTACGTAATATTGCGATAGAATTGGACCTGGATGATAACCTGCCCCATATAATGGCAGATAGTAATAAGTTAGAGCAAGTCCTTTTAAACCTGGTTGTCAATGCCCGTCATGCCATTGAGGAGAAAGGCGAACCAGGGGGTAAAGTAACAATAAGTTCATTTTCAGACAGAGGACAAGTCGCAGTTTCTGTATCCGATACGGGAAATGGTATTCCCGAACAAGTACTGGATAAGATCTTTGAACCATTCTTTACCACCAAAGAAGTAGGTGAAGGAACGGGATTAGGCTTGTCCATCAGCTATGGAATTGTCAAGGATTATGGGGGAACTATAGATGTAAAAACCGAGGCGGGGATTGGTACAACATTCCTGTTGAAATTCCCTCCATGTTCAGTTAGCTCATAGCTCATGGCTCATAGCTCATAGCTCATGGGTGATGGGTGATGGCAAAAAGAGGTCTTCGACAACTATAAGCTACGAACTATAAACTACGAACTATGAGCTACGAGCTATTAACAATAGGGGCAATATATTGAAGCTTTTACTTATTGATGATGAAGAGCCGGCAAGAAAAATTGTGGGAATGTCGCTGAGAGCTGATGGCTACGAGGTGCTGACGGCAGAGGACGGCATAAGCGGCCTTGAGGTGTTTGAGAAAGAATCCCCCCCCATTGTCTTAACTGATGTAAAGATGCCCGGCATGGACGGCATCGAGGTATTGAAAAGGATTAAGGAAATAAGCCCTGAAACCGAGGTGATAGTTGTTACCGGGCACGGCGATATGGACGTGGCTATCCAATCTCTTCAACTTGAGGCCTCTGATTTTATCACCAAGCCTATTGTGGACGAAGCCCTGTCAGTTGCCTTAAAACGGGCCGAGGGCAGGCTTCATTTAAGGAGAATGCTCAAGGAGTATACCGACAATCTGGAGGATAAGGTAAATCAAGCCACAGAGGAGATAAGGCAGAGGTATGAGTTTGAAGACAATCTGATTCAGCATTCCATCGACGGTATCATCGGCACTGATAAGCATGGAAAAATAATGATCTTTAATCAAGGAGATGAGAGAATATTTGGATATTCCAAGGATGAAGTAATAGGGAAGATTGATATAAGGAGTCTCTATCCACCGGAGACAGCCGAAGAAATTATGCAAAGTTTGCATGGCAAAGAACCGGAAAGACAAGAAATGCATGTCTGGCAAGATACCTTTGTTTTGGGAAAGGACGGTGACAAGATACCGGTTAAGTTTTCAGAAACTGTTCTGTATCAAGATGGTGAGGTAATAGGCAGTGTGGGTTTCCTCCACGATCTAAGGGAAATCAAGCAGCTACAGCAGGAATTGATCAAGTCCGAAAGGTTGGCTGCCACTGGAGAAACTGTAGCCGGACTTGCCCACGGTATCAAAAACATCTTAGGTGGTCTTAAGGGAGGAGTCTATATAGTAGACAGCGCACTTAAGAAGGAGGATATGCATAGCCTTCACACCGGCTGGGACATGGTGCAAAGGAATATTGACAGGATCTCCAGCTTGGCTATGGATCTCCTCAACTACTCCAAGGAACGTGAGCCTGAATATGAAAAGTGCTCCCCGAATGCAATTGCAGAAGAAGTGTGCAAACTAATGGATATCAAGGCAAAAGAATCCGGAGTAGAGATTGTCAGAGATTTTGATCCAACCATAGGCGATGTATCTCTAGACCCCAAAGGAATTCATCGCTGTCTGCTCAACTTGGTTTCAAATGCCATTGATGCCTTTACATTTGATGAAGACGAGGGCAAAGAGCACTTGGTGCGGGTGACCACAAGGCGCGAAAGTGATGAAGCGTTTATTCTTCAGGTCTCTGACAATGGTTGTGGTATGGATGATGCCGTAAGAAAGCAAATCTTTAGCTCTCTATTCAGCACCAAGGGGTCAAAAGGTACGGGCCTCGGCCTGCTTGTTACCCAGAAAACAGTCCATGAGCATGGCGGAACTATAAAAGTAGACTCTGAACCTGGAAAAGGGTCAACCTTTGTCATCAGGCTGCCTTTTGAGCCACACTCACACGTAGGCTAATCCCCCCTTACAAACCCAAGAGCGTTGCTATATCCGAGTGTTTGGTTATTACCTTGACAAACTGTGCTGTACGACGTTCCAAGCGGTTCTCAAGGATAGTGGCAGTCTTTTGCATAACCAGGAATCCCATGGTGTGGTCTTGATCAAGAAGGGCCTTGAATTCGTCTCCAGGCATGACCAGGACTTCGCATGGTTCCATACAAACAGCAAGGGCGGTATGGGCGGGCCCGGGAAGCAGGGCAGACCAGCCGAATGAGTACCCCGGCTTGATGGCCCCGAGGGAAATAATAAGGGCTGAGGCAAGCTCAGTCTGGAGTAATACCTTGCCTGTGGTCAGTGAATAAAAATGGGAGGCCTCACTACCTGGTTCGTAAATGATCTCCCTGTCCGCAAACGACTGCTCTTGAGCCAGGGGAAGCATCTTTTCCAGCATGCCGTCAGTCAAATCTTCAAAGAGTCGAATTCTTTTGAGTTGTTCTATAGAAGCCAAATATTTATTTCTCCTCTCCGTGCCCGCATCTTTGATGGTTTTGTAACCGTTCACGGGTTCAGGGTTCACCGTTCAGGGTTACCTTTCAACAGTTCAAATTTTCGGTAAACCCTGAACCTTTGAACCTTTGAACGATTATTTTTATATTTATATCACATTAACAGGTAAATTAACACTAAAAAAATTGTAGCTATAGCCGCACTGATCCCTATGGGTGAGGTGTGTGTTTGCAAGGCAGCTCGAGTTCTTTCGATCTTGCCTTCGAGTTCTTTTCCCTTTACACCAGTGACACTCCATAGGGGAATCATAACCCCAAGACAGAGGACCTCAGGCCAGCGTTGGGATATGCGGCAGATAGATCCGGTCAACTCACCCACAATGACCCTGTCAGCGACCCTGGTCAATCCGTTCATGCTCTTATCCATGATCCAGTAAAAAAGCCTGCCGCCCTTGCGGTAGAACCAGTCAGCATCAACATTGACAGCCCTCAGCTCAGGGGGAGACATGCCGGAGAGCGTGAGAAGTATGAAGGCAAGGGCGGCAAAGAAAATGAGCTGGGTCTGACCTACTACATGCGGAACCGTGTATGGTACATACTCAACCGGATATGGGAGCAGGCTATACAGGTAGCTGGGAAATGACCCGTTGAAGATGCAGAAGAACGCCGCGATGCCCATGGCAAGAAGCATGTGCAGGGGTGCCTCCTTGGGTCTCAGCCCGGAATCATGGCCGAAAAACGCAAAAAACGGAATCTTGATACCCGCATGCTCCAACACACCGACTGAGGCAAACAGCAGAACGAAATATATGATCTGCATATGACCGGTAGCAGCCGCATCCATAACCATTGACTTACTGACAAAACCGCTGAAAAGCGGAACGGCCGAGATGGATGCAGCCCCAATTATACAACAGATACAGGTGAGCGGCATGGTCCGGTACAGTCCACCTAAGGCGGTGCAGTTGATCTTCCCGCCGGTACGATACATCACCGCGCCCATAGACATGAACAGCAGGGCCTTGAAAAGGACATCGTTCACGACGTGGGAAACAGCGCCGTTTATTGCCATTTGTGTCCCAATGCCGATTCCGCACACCATGAATCCTACCTGGTTGATCAAGCTGTAGGCAAGCACCCGCCTGAGGTTATTTTCAATGACCGCAAAGAAGATAGGGAACGCGGTCATAATCGCCCCAATCCAGATAAGGGCCTCGGTACCGGGAAAGGCCCTGGCCAAGGCGTAAACAGCGCACTTTGTGGTAAAAGCGCTCAGGAATATGGTCCCGGTAATTGTGGCCTCAGGATAGGCGTCGGTCAGCCATGGATGGAGAAAAGGCCATGCGCAATTTACGCCAAAACCCAGGAAAATCAATAAGGTGGCAAATCCATTCAGTCCGATATACCCGAACTCAATAGAGCCTGTCTGATTCACATACAGGACGATGCCTGCCAGAAGGCATAGGCCTCCGGCCGCGTGAACCAGCAGATATCTGTATCCTGCGCCTTGAGCTGCCTTTGTCCTGCGGGCCCATATAAGAAATATGGAAGCTATGGTGAGCATTTCCCAGAAGACAAAGAAAGAAAAGAGATCTCCGGCAAAAACAACCCCAAGGGCGCTGCCGGCGTAAACCAGCCCGGCCACATTCTGCACATCGTCTTTTACGTGAAGGGCATAGAGAATTGCTATGAAAGATATGAGATGGAAGATGTAACCGAACAGGAGGCTAAGCCTGTCCACTTTACCAAAGATAAGATCATATTCCATAAACTCTACAACCCAATGGGTCCCTTCAGGGATATTGATCAGGTTTATGAAACCGACCACCGGGATGAGCAACATGAAGGCACTTTTCAATTTACCTTTGATTAGAGGAACCAGTAGACCTCCGATGATAAAAATGGCTGCCGGCGGCAGGACGTCAGTCATAGTAATCCTCTCGTCTCTTCACAAGGGGCCGCAGGAAATATTTTGCGGAAAGAACAAGTGCTACGAAGGCGACAAAGGCAAATACACAATAAAATTCAGGCCATTCTTCCGATGGGAAATGAGGATGCTTGTGAATAAAGAACTCCAGGACAAGAAGAAGGACGAGCGACAACAAAAAAGACCATGTCAGTATCTTCATGCTTGCAGGTTTATCAAAAAGATATTTTTTATCTTCGCTGTTCTCTGGTTTCACGGTAATACCTCAATATCCTAAGCAATAATCACTGTGCACCACTGACGATCCTTTCAAAGCGTCTTAAAAAAGATGAATCCCAGATACAAAACGCCTATGGTGATAGCCACCCAAAAAATTGTCCGAAAAGGCGGAACAGGCTCATGGCCAAGTTCCATCTTGCCTTCTATTTCGTCTGTCCTCTCGTCTGTCATAACTCATACTCCGGTTATACTCTGCACCATCATTCTGGCCAGCCTGAGAAAAGGCTGGGGATAAAAAAGCAGAATCACGGAAATTGTCGCTGTGATAACCAAAGGCACCACGCAAAAAGCCGGGGCCTCTTGGACCTTGTTCTCAAACATGGAATCTTCGGGCCTGCAGAAAAATGCCTTGTAAACAAAAGGCATGAAATAGGCGGCATTCAACAGGGAACTGGTGAGCAACACAAACAGGATCGTCATCTGATGGGCCTCGAGCGTCCCCAGGACCAGATACCATTTGCTGATGAAGCCGCCACAAGGGGGCATCCCTATAATGCTCAACGAACCTATAAAAAAGGCCGCCATGGTCACCGGCATCCTTCGGCCGATGCCTATCATGTCGCTGATGTTTTTCTTGCCCGTGGCGACAAAGATTGCCCCGGCACAGAAAAATAGGGTGATCTTGCCAAAGGCATGCATAGCAATATGGAGCATGCCACCAGTCATCCCCTTGGGAGAGAGCAGCCCCACGCCCAGGACAATATAAGAGAGTTGGGCAATGGTGGAAAAGGCTAAAAGCCTTTTAAGGTTGTCCTGAGACAGGGCAATGAGCGAGCCTGCCAGGATGGTGAAGGATGCAATATAGATGATCGGCACGCCCAAGTTTAGCGAAAACAACAGGTCTGTGCCAAAGACCCCTGTCAACACCCTGGCAACGCAAAATACCCCCACCTTCACAACAGCCACTGCGTGCAGTAAGGCGCTCACAGGCGTGGGTGCCACCATGGCTGCCGGAAGCCATGAATGAAAGGGCATGATCGCTGCCTTGGCAAATCCGAAAAGGAACATAAAACAAAGGATCCCTATCAAGGTATTTGATCCGGTTCCGGCCAAGAAGCCCTGACTCGAAAAATCAAGGGTCCCGGCCAGGCTGTAAGAGATAAGCATGGCCGGTAATACAAACCCGATAGAGGTACCGACTATGTAAAGCAGATATTTCCGTCCTGAACTGCGTGCTTCATGGTCCTGATGGTGTGTGACCAGAGGATATGTGGCAAAAGAAAGCATCTCGTAAAAGAGATAGAGGGTCAGAAGGTTGGCTGAAAAGGCCACACCGATAGTGGCTGAAAGGGCCAAGGCAAAGAAACAGAAATACCTGGTCTGGCTGTGTTCTTTCAGCTTCCGCATATAACCTATGGAATAAGCTGATGTCACAATCCACAGTGATGAAGAGACGAGCGCGAACAGCATCCCGAAGGCGTCAACCCTGAGTTTTATCGCAACTCCAGGGATGACCTCGGCGATCGTATATACGATCTGAGTACCATTCAAGATCACAGGCACCATAGAGAGGACGATCAGGAATTTTACACCGGCTGCCAGAAACGTACATGCCTCGCGAATATTCGGCCGCTTCCCGCTTAACACCAGAATGGGGACAACCAGCAAAGAAACCAGAATGGCCAATAAAGGCTTTATTGATATGATCGTTTCTATATTCATCACACCATCGCCTCGGGAATGGCGAACCGGATAACATGGTTGACAATATCACCTGTATAAAGACCGACTACGATCAGGATTACAGCTACGATCAAGAGCGGAACCACCATGCTGACCGGGGCCTCATCCATGCCTCCCGGATGATTATTATGCCCGTGATGATCGCTAAAAGGCTCATAGTAGCAGATCTCAAAGACCCTGAAAAACAGGACCACACTGACCAGACTGCTAAATATAAGTGCCGCCATAAAACCGTAGTGGCCCGCAGAAATGGCCCCGACGATCAGATACCACTTGCTGAAAAAACCGCAGGTTGGCGGCACCCCGATAATGGACATGGCGCCTATTACCAGGGCCGCCATGGTAAAGGGCATTTTACGGAACAATCCCTGTAAGTCCTCAAAGGCATATCCCTTGACCTTGTAGACAATATTGCCCACGACCATAAAAACGCAGAGGGTCATCAAGGCATCGTTTACAATATGGAGGATCGCGCCTGTCATGCCATCCCGGTTTCCAAGCCATGCGCCCCCGACCATATAGCCCACTTCCGCCACGACGATGTAGGTCAACATCTTCTTCAAATTGCGCTCTGCCAGGGCAAGAACAGCGCCCATGACAATGGCGATGACAGCAAGCCAGACAACGGCGTTGCTCACGGCCAAGGTGGTAAAGACAAATTCCGGGGTAAAAATGGTCAATATGAGGCGGATCATCACATAGACCATCACCTTGGTCACCAACGGGGCAATCAGGCTGCTGGCCGCAGAGTTGGCATATGTATAGGCATTGGGCAACCAGGCGTGAAGGGGGAAAAAGGCCATCTTGAGCCACACCCCGACCATGCAGATGATGAAGGCGGCCAGCACGACCTTAGACTCATAAAGCGGGGGCAATAACCGGGCAATATCCACCATATTCAATGAACCGGTGACAATATAGAGATATCCAACGCCCAACAGATAGAAGCAGGCCCCGATTGTACCCATGTACAGGTAATTAAGGGTCGCCAGCGGAGCACGCTCCTCTCCCATGGCAAGCAGCCCGTAACCCGTGAGCGCCGCTATCTCCAGCAACACATACAGGTTAAAGGCATCTCCTGTAACGACAATACCCAATAGACCGGTTACCATCAGGAGATATAATGTATAAAAGGGGCCTATTTTGTCCGGGAACTGTTGCTCAATACCCTTTTTATTTGCTATTAAATTAAGGAGGGCAACTATGGACACCACCGGCAGAACAATGCCATTGAGATAATCTATATAGTAGGCTATGCCCATAGGGGGCGACCATCCGCCTAATTTATAGACGATAACACCTTCATCCAGGACCCTGAGCAGCAGACCAACGGCTGACCAGGCAGCCACACCCAGGGCGGCAACAGCAATGGGGAAACACAATCTTTTGTTTACCCATCCGGCAACACTGACGACTAAGGCCGACAGGAGCGGGACAACCACAAGGAGTGCAGGATACTGTTCGCTCATTTTTCCCTTATCTGCGCCAGGATTTCATCTTCTTCCAGGGTGTTATAGTTATTATAGACCCTTATGGCCAAGGCCAGGGCCACCCCAAGGGTAGCCACGCCCACCACAATGGCGGTCAGCATCAGCACATGAGGCAACGGATTGATATAGTCTACGGCATGCACCACGTGGTGCGCATCAGGGCCGTGGCCATGCTCTAAGATAGGAATCGTGGCCCCTTTTTTGACGCTTATGGACACGTAGAACAAAATAATGGCGGTCTGAAAGATGTTCATGCCCACGATCTTTTTTACCAGGTTGTTTTTGGCGATTATGGCGTATAGCCCGATCATCATCAGGGTGATGTAAATCCAGTAATTATATTTGGCAACAACCATTGAAATCAGGTCGGTCATATCCTAAAGCCCCTGTCTGTATCTGCCTGCAGATGAGATATTGTTATAGATCCAGATCATTGTGGCGAGGACGGCAATCCCTACACCGATTTCCACAATGAGAATGCCATGGGATCGCGCGGTAATTGGGTCGACATGAAGTACGCCCGCAAGAGCGCTATAGTCCAGGAAATTCAGCTTTAACAATAAACAGAGGGCGCCGGTGCCGGCATAAATAAGGACGCCTACAGCACAAAGGATGCCTATAAATTTCTCGCTCATCCGTCTGACCGCAGTTCTCAGATCGTGGGAGATGGCAAACAAGATGACGCTTGCCCCCAGGATAACACCTCCCTGGAATCCGCCGCCGGGACTGTGATGTCCATGGGCGATCACATACAGGGCAAAAAGCTGGACAAAGGGGATCAATAATCGACACCCCGTCTTGATAATCAGGTCGGGAGGGGTCCACATAGAGTCGATCCGTTCAAAGTCAGCAGACGGCGGTATCTTGTGCCCTTCTTTGAGTTGGATGGTTACGCCGGTGAGGACATGCCTGTAATACCTTGATTCAGGCTCTTCGTCTTCGCGGCGAGAGATTCGCAGGAGAAAAAAACATACAACGCCTGCTGAAAAGATCACAGCGGTTTCAAACATAGTGTCAAAACCACGATAGTCTGCAAGCACAGCGGTCACAATGTTGGGTACTGAAGTCTCCTCCATGGTCTTTTCGATAAAGTGAGGAGAAAGATATGTGCTGGCCGGAGATGCCGGGTCTGACCACGCTGGAAAATCACCTGCGGCGTAAAAAAGCAGTGCGCCTGTCACAACTGTTATGATGAGTCCGATGATCTTCAATCTTTTGTCCTCCTTGTTGTGCGGAAGACTGCGGCAACAAAAAGGACAGTGCTGACACCCGCCCCGACCGAGGCCTCGGTAAAGGCCACATCCACTGCTCCCATGATGGACCAGAGCAGACACATCATGAAACTGTAAGACCCAAACAGTACGGAGGCGCCCAGCAAATCCTTAACCATGAGGGCGCCTATGGCTGCGACAACGACCATGGTAAGAATTGCCAGATCTATCGGCCAGATCATGGGTTACCTCCTTTTCTCTCCCTTGGTCCACGGGGCCAAACCGGCCCTGACGCCGGCGTCAACAATGCCGTGGGTTGCTGTGGGGCTGGCCAGAAATATAAAAAC
>CBETWD010000014.1:0-25648 GCA_965539945.1 uncultured bacterium | reverse complement strand
CTGGAATCATCCCGCAGATCATTATCTAAATATTTACAATTATATCAAGGAGTAATCAGGTCCCTCCCCACAATTAACTTTTTACAAAGCTCCTCAACCCCCGGCTTCTGCTGGGATGTCTCAACTTCCTCAGTGCCTTTGCCTCTATCTGACGTATACGCTCTCTGGTAACAAAAAAGTCCTTGCCAACTTCTTCAAGGGTGTGATCTGATTGCTCTCCGATACCGAAACGCATTCGAAGTATTTTCTCTTCTCTTGGTGTCAGGGTGCCAAGAGCAATCCTGGTTTGTTCGACCAGATTTATGTTTATTGTGGCATCATCCGGAGGCTTGGCCTCTTTATCCTCAATAAAATCCACTAAGTGGCTTTGTTCGCCATCGCCTACGGGAGTCTCTAAAGATATAGGATCTCTGGTCATCTTTAAGATCTGGGATACTTTGTCCCTGGGCAATCCCAGGTGCTCAGCAACATCCTCCGGCGCAGGCTCTTTTCCTGTCTCCTGTATCAGGGCCTTTGTAGCCCAAACAACCTTGTTCATGGTCTCAACCATATGGACAGGTATGCGAATTGTCCTGGACTGATCGGCAATAGCCCTGGTGATTGCCTGACGAATCCACCATGTTGCATAGGTGCTGAACTTGTAACCTCTTCTATATTCGAATTTATCAACGGCCTTCATAAGACCTATGTTGCCCTCTTGTATAAGATCAGAAAGATGCAGGCCACGATGAAAGTACTTTTTTGCGATGCTGACAACAAGACGAAGATTGGCCCAAACAAGATGCTTTTTGGCGTCTCTGGCAAGACCAACTCCTTTGTTGAACCGGGCAATGACGTTCGTCAGCTCTTTGGCATAGAGCCCGGACCTCGCCAGAGATTCTCCCTCTGAAACATTGCTTAATTTCCGCTTTTCATTATTGAATGCCCGGCAGAGCAGCTCTTGAAAACATTTTTCAATTCGTACATTTCCAAAGGTCCTCATCATGGAAGACCGATTTTCCTTGAGCGCTTGTTTAATCGCCTCCAGGGAATCATTATCCAGACCGGGCTTTATGGACCTTAAAAGCCTACGATTTTTTTCCTGAAGTATCTGAATCTCATCCAGAATATCTCTGAGACGGGCTTTTCCACCTCCGGAATTGACCGGTTTTTTAGCTTTAATGTGATTTACATCTGAATCTTCTCCACCCACATAACCAGCATTTTTCACAATGCCCCACGCTTGCTTGAGAAAGGCATCAACTACATCTGGAATAGATAATGAGGCCTCTACAAAAGTTTGCTCTCCCTCCTCCATAGCCTTTGCTATGGCGATTTCCTCTGTTCTGCTGAAAACCCTGTCGCCCATCTCCTTGAGGTAGATTCTTACAGGGTCCACACCCCCGCCCTTTCCTTCATCCAGATAAACGTCCTTTACATCAGCACTTGATTTCTTTTTAACTACAACTTCAACAAATTCTACCTCATTCTCTTTAAACAATCCCAGTGTGGAGCCGTCATCCAGCTCATGGACGCCCTTGTCTTCTTGATCAACATCTCTATATAGGCTTTGCCCTTCCTCATACTTTCCACGATATGTCCGGTCGGCTTTTTTTGTCCTTTGAGAAACAGATTTCTTGATATTTTTCTCCCAACTGGTTGGCTGATCCTCCAGCAAATAGTGCAAATCACAGCTCTCTTCTTCCCTCATCAATTCCTCCTTTTTCCAAAAGGTGGCATCAAGTTGGACTTTATAGCCTGCAGTTCCTGAAGATACTCACCTGAGCTGTAGTAACTGCTTCAAGAGATCTTCATCATCCACCACCTCTGCAGGGGCTTTGATCTGTTCCAAAACATTCCATCTCAAGACCTTATTACGACGATCCTCACAATATCTTTTCAGGCCTGAAAGCATCTCTTCTTCCATATCCTCAAATTGGGAAAAATCTGCAGAAAGACGTATGGCCAAGGCCTTTAATTCAGGCACAGGCTCAAGCTGATCATACAGGTCAGAAAGATTGAGATTCCCCGACATGCTGTAGAGATGCGACATTGCCCTCCAAAGACCCCTCAAAGACGGGACCTCAAGCCATAGATCCAGGCCGGCGTCCAAAAAGGTCTTCATGTACCGGGGGTGCCCGAGCAGGAAACCTATCAGCTTGGCCTCCGCCCTATTTTCAGGACCCTTGGGGATTTTGGCCTTGGCAGACAGTTCATAACGCTTTCTAATATTGGAAACGACAGTACTGGAATGGCCGGCATTCAGACGTTTCCAGAGGCTTTCCTCTCTTATTCCCAATTTCTGAGCCACATGCCCTACCAGAAGCGATTTCCTGACCGGATCACTGACAGGTTGAAGGATCGACAGCACATCTTCTGTTGTCCTGAACCTACCTTCCGGGTCTTTTCCATAGGATGCCAGGCCTTGCTGAATAGCAAAATCAAGGCCGGTACCGGCTGTATCTACCAAGGTCTCCCATGCCTCCTTGCCCTCACGCCCGACAAAGCTATCCGGGTCATCTTCAGCAGGAAGATTAAGCACCCTGACCCTGAGATTCAGTTTGTAAAAGAACGGAAGCGCCCTGAGAGCAGCCTTGACCCCTGCCGCATCACCGTCAAAAACCAGAATCCAGTCCTTGCAAAGCCCTTTTAATTGTTTGACATGGTCTTCAGTCAAGGCCGTGCCGAGTGTTGCAACAACCTGATCTATATCGAACTGAGCCAAGGCCAGGAGATCCATGTATCCTTCAACCACATAGCCTCTGCCGACCTGTCTGATTGCTCCTTTGTTTTGAGACAGTCCGTAAAGGACCCTGCTTTTGTTGTAGACAGGAGTTTCCGGAGAATTCAGGTACTTGGGATGGCCATTTTTCAGGATACGACCGCCTAAAGCCACTACCTTCCCGGATCTGTCAAGGATAGGAAAGATAATCCTCCCGCGAAAACGGTCATAGTATCCCTTTCCGCTCTCTCTGGAGACAATCAACCCCGCCTTTTCTGCCCTATCGGGAGATAACCCTTCAGTCTTTAAATAATTGATAAGACCATCCCACCGGTCATTGGCCCAGCCCAGCCGAAACCCGGAAATGATATCTGATTTCAGGCCACGTCTTTCAAGGTATGCCCGTGCATCACTGCCTCCGGATGAATGAAGGAGATTTTTGTGATAAAATTCTGCTGCCGCCAGATTGAGACCGATTAATTCTTCCGTCTCCATATGACGCTTTTGATCCTGGGATGATCTCTGTCTTTCAGGAATGATTATGCCGTAACGGTTGGCCAGGGCCTTTACTGCTTCCACAAAGCTCATGCCCTGCATCTTCATGAGGAATTTGAAGACGTCTCCGCCTTCGCCGCACCCGAAACAGTGAAAAATCTGTTTTTCTTCGCTGACTGAAAAGGAGGGATCTTTATCCGGATGGAAGGGACAGAGGCCGATCCAGTTTCGGCCGCTCTTTTTCAACGGTACAAATTCTCCAACGACCTGCCGGATATTTGCAGCTTCAAGTACATTTCTAAGGACGTCTTCAGGAATATATGCACTCACGCCATACGCCCTTTAACTCAACATACCTAAGGAGCTGTTCGCAAATAACTTGAACATCTTGTGCCCGTCTTTAAGCCGACTTCGGTCGATCCTCAATCACAAAATCCTCAACATAGCACTGCTATGCCTGCGGTTTTGCTCAATCGGATCGGCCAAATTCAACCCAAATCCAAGCACAGTATTATCCAACTTATTTGCGGACAACTCCTAAAAGAAATGATGCATGAAGGATCAAGGATTCCCCTCTCCAAAAATCCGACCGCAAAGTCATGAAAACCACCACTTTGTTGAACGGTCATATTAACAAGGCAGGTCAGTCTGTCAATAACCAGAACATAATTTCCTCTGAGCTTTACCTGTCACAAATGCCGGCAAGAGCTGTCTGGAAATCCTCGGGAAGACGGATAAGGCGGCCGGATCTATCCGTTGCTGCGTGAACGGTATAGCCCCTAACCAGTAAGCGCTGGTCATCGAATCGATGTATTAGAAAATGAAAACGAATCGAGAATTTAGAAAAATTTTCCAGTGAAGTCGATAACTCAAGCAGGTCGTCATAGTGGGCTGGGGCCTTATAGCGGCAATAAGCCTCGCTCACAGGGAGTATAAGCCCTTCATGCTCAAGATCGCGATAAGATGTCTTGAGCATGGACCGCAAAAACTCAGTGCGCCCCATCTCAAAGATTCTCAGATAGTTCCCATAATACACCACGCCGCCGGTATCAGTATCACCGTAAATCACCCTATAGGAGAGGCGGTGTATTGGTTCCTTGAGCTCAATTGGGCCGGACGATTTTTTGTTCACTTGCCTTTTTTTTCGGATTAAGTTCCACCTCTCTGGGCGTCACGCCTATGAACCTCTGCATCAATTTGTAACCTTCCTTGATTATTATAGGGCTTTGCTCGGCCGCAGGCTCGTTAAAGGTGGCATCTGAATTATCTTTCGGGCTCAAACTATCATAAATAACATAGGGTACCGGTCCCGGACCATGGGTTTTAAGGCTCACCGGCGTATAGTGATCCGGGGCAACCAGTATCCTGTAAGATCCTCCCATATCCCTCAGACCATCCATGACAGGTCCCACCACTTCTTTATCAAAGCGTTCTATGGCCCGGATCTTTTCGCGAAGATTACCCATGTGACCTGCCTCGTCAGGGGCCTCAACATGCACAAGCACAAGGGTCTTTTCCTTTAAGGCTCTCAGGGCTGCATCTGCCTTTCCCCTGTAGTTTGTATCCAGATAACCGGTAGCCCCGGGCACATTAATAACCTCCATACCTGCCCAGACACCCAGACCCCTTATGAGGTCAACCGCAGCCACAACCGCGCTATCTATGTCATAGAGCTGGGAAAACGTGGCAAATAGCGGCCTTCGGCCCTGGCCCCATGGCCATAGTGCGTTTGCGGGCAGTTTTCCCTCGGCCCGCCTCTTTTCGTTGACAGAGTGACGATGGAAAAATGTAATGGCCTTGGTAAGAAGTTCATATAGAAGCGGTTCCTCTTCATAAATATGCCAGGCTTCAGTAACATCCATTCCAGTGAAATCATGAGGTGGTACAGTGGAAATACCCTCAGGACCACCGCGCCAAAGTAACAGATGGCGGTAACTTACACCTGCAAAAAGCCCAAAAGAACGACTGGACACTAATGGTGCTAAGTCCTCTACGAGCATGTGAGCTTCCTCAGTGCTTATGTGGCCGGCGCTGTAGTCTTCCATGTAGACTCGGCCCTCTCTGAATCTCAGAGTAACCAGATTGCACCTGAATGCCACGTCCTCGGGATTCATCTGGATACCCATAGCAGCGGCCTCCAGGGGTCCGCGGCCAGTATAAAACTTTTCAGGTGAGTATCCTATGAGTGACATGTTTGCCACATCGCTCCCCAGGGGGAAACCCTCCGGAATGGTAAGCACCCTGCCCAGCTCCCCCAACTTGGCCAAGTGGTCCATGGCAGGAGTCCTTGCCTTTTCTAAAACAGTCTTGCCCCCCAGATCGTCGATTGGTAAATCAGCCATACCGTCTCCAATCAGTATCACATACTTGGAAGCCGGAAGTTCCATCTTGGGTAAGTCCTGAGCCTGGTCAGTAGATTCAGCAACATTTATTGTGTTGACGTCGGTCACAACAAAACTCCTTCTTAAATAAAATTTAGGAATTGAAGATTTCTCAACTCCTCAACTCCTCAAGGGTCTTAAGATCTTCGATGCGGATGACCATGGTCTCACCTGAAATTACGTCAAGTGAGCCAATTTGCTTTAATGCTTCGCGCACCTTGGCCTCATGGGCCTCATGGGTGAGCATCACTACAGAAACCGACGACTCTCTACCTCGTCCCTTCTGCACGACAGAGGCTATGCTGATACCCATGTCCCCCAAGATTCCGGATATCCGGGCAAGGACCTTCGGCCTATCCACAACCGAAAACCGAAAATAATAACATCCTTTCAAAGAATCCATCGGCCTCTTTTTCAGAGGCTTAAGCATATTATATGGAAGTCCTAAGGATGCTACCCTTCCAACAGCCCCCCCGGCCAGATTCCTGGCCACATCCACTACATCAGCCACCACCGCGCTGCCTGTGGGCATCTGCCCGGCTCCCAGGCCGTATAGCAATACCTTTCCTACCGAGTCGCCAATGAAGTAAAAGGCATTGTAGACTCCCCCAACCTGTGCCAAAAGGTGGTCTGACGGGATCATGGTCGGGTGGACTCTCAGTTCAAGCCCATCACTGTTATTTCTTGCAATGGCAAGAAGCTTGATCCTGTATCCAAATTCCTTTGCAAAGGAAATATCCAGGGGCGAGAGTTTGGATATGCCTTCGATGTAGATATCTGAAAGCTCAACCGGGGTACCAAAAGCCAGCATGGCCATGATGACAAGCTTATGGGCTGTATCAATACCCTCAACATCATAGGCAGGGTCCGCCTCAGCATAGCCGAGGCGCTGCGCATCGGCCAGCACATCTTGAAAGGCCATACCCTCCTCGGTCATCCTCGTAAGGATATAGTTGGCAGTGCCATTCATTATGCCCATGACCGTGTGAAGACGGTTTGCCACAAGGCCCTCTTTTACTGCCTTAACAACAGGTATTCCGCCGCCCACACTGGCCTCAAATCCCAGCTCAACGCCATGGCTTGCTGCTGCCTTAAAAATCTCATGGCCGTGAGCTGCAAGAAGGGCCTTGTTCGCCGTGATAACGTGCTTTCCTTTTTGAATAGCCTCTAGCACAAAGGTCCGGGCCGGCTCAAGACCGCCTATGAGTTCAATAAATATGTCTAGCTCCGGGTCATCAAGAAGAGATCTCACGTCATCAGTAAGGATCTCAGATGGTACTGGAAAACCCCTGGAAGTAGTAATGTCCAGGTCACAGATCCGCGCAAGCCTTATACTTGTATCTGTGCGTTGCTCTAAAAGTTCTGATTGTTCCAGCAGGATCCTGGCCGTACCACTCCCAACAGTCCCAAAACCCAGCAGACCTACATTTATAGTCTTACCCATAGGATCATACCCTTTCCTTGCCTTGAACTTAGCGCCCTTCGGGCGGACTTAGAAAATTTTGGACACAGATTACACAGATTTTCATTTATCCTGATTATCCTGTTGATCCTGTCCAAAAAAGGAAATTCCTATACTATTAAATTAGCCCCTTTCGGGCGCACTTTTAGCTGTTGAGCTGCTCGACTTATTAGCTTAACAGCTTATCAGCTATATTAGCAACCAAGGTCACAGAAGAAAATAAACCGCACTTGCTCATAAAGTACCATCGGATTATCTTGGGTCGGCCATGAAACCAACAGATTTTCTGCCTTTGATAAGAAGACCAAGCCGTTACCTTGGCAATGAAATTAATGCCTGCCATAAGGACTGGAACGAAGCAAGTCTTCGAATCGCTCTTATTTTTCCTGATCTCTATGAAATTGGGATGTCTCATCTTGGGCTTCATATCCTGTATCACATAATCAACGAAATACCATGGGCCCTGGCAGACAGGGCCTACTGCCCTGATATTGACCTTGAAAAACTCCTGAGATCTGAAAAAGTGCCTTTCTGGGGTCTTGAGAGCCAACGTCCCTTAAGCGACTTTGATATCCTGGCCATAACCCTCCCGTATGAACTCTGCTATACCAATATCCTGACTATTCTGGACGTTGCAAATATACCCATCCGGGCAGAGAAAAGAAACAAACCGAAGTGGCCCATAATCCTTGGGGGAGGAAGTTGCTCGGTTAATCCTGAACCTGTTGCTGATTTATTTGATGCCATCCTAGTAGGAGACGGAGAGGAGGCCTTGCCTGAAATTGCAGGCATTGTAAAGGATTGGCGAGAAACAGGGAATGACAAGAATGAGATTCTTGTCGCCCTTTCCCGTGTGGACGGCGTCTATGTACCGGGATTTTACAGGCCAAAATATCAAGCGGACGGCTCCTTTGCCGCCCTGGAGCCCAGACGGCCCGAAGCAGGTCTTGTAAAACGCAGAATAATATCTGATCTCGAAAAGGCCCCCTTTCCCTCTCGCCCTCTCGTACCATATACCCAGATAGTCCATGATCGCATGGGAATCGAGATAGCAAGGGGCTGTACCCGTGGTTGCAGATTTTGTCAGGCAGGCATTACCTATAGACCTGTACGTGAACGCTCACCTCAAAAAATCCTATCCCTGCTGGAACAGGCCCTGACCACATCCGGATGGGAGGAACTCTCGCTGCTTTCCCTGAGTACGGGTGACTACGGATGTCTTTTGCCCCTGTTAAGTATCTTGATGGATCGCTATATGCCGGAGAATGTTGCGGTCTCTCTCCCTTCTCTTCGAGTAGGAACACTTAATCCGGAAATTATGAAACAGATACAAAGGGTGAGGAAAACCGGGTTTACCCTGGCCCCGGAGGCAGGGAGCGAGAGACTGCGAAAAGTAATAAACAAGGGGATTACAGAGCATGACCTCATTGATACGGCAGCCCAGGCCTATAATCTCGGATGGAGCAACATAAAACTTTACTTTATGACAGGCCTTCCGACAGAGACCATGGCCGATGTTCTGGAAATTGCCCAACTCGCAAAGAGGGTCCTTGCAAGTAGCAGGAAAAGGGGCAAAAAAGTTACTGTCAGTGTAGGCACATTTGTGCCAAAGCCCCACACCCCCTTTCAGTGGGAACGCCAACTAAATGTTCGGGAATCCGGAGACCGCCTTGAACTGCTGAAATCCAAACTGAAGGGCCGGGACCTTCATTATAAATGGCATGACCCGCTTCAGAGTTTTCTGGAAGGTGTTTTCTCCAGGGGGGACCGCAGGCTTACAGGAGTCCTTTACAGGGCATGGAAAATGGGGGCACGTCTTGATGCCTGGAATGACTATCTAATGCCCGACCTGTATAAAAAGGCCGCCCTTGAAGAGAATATCGAGCTTGAAAAATATATAGAAGCAATTGATACAAAGGCACCTCTTCCCTGGGGTCACATCTCAACCGGTGTGAGCTATGAGTATCTGCTGGATGAAAGAGAGAAGGCCAGGGAAGAGACTTACACACCGGACTGCAGACATGGTGAATGCCAGACCTGCGAAGTATGTGATTTCGACCATATCCGTCCAGTAGTCTACGAGAAGGAAGAAGTTCACACTTCATCCCTCACCAAATCACCAAATCACCAAATCACTTACCACCTGGCCTTCAGTAAGCTGGGAGATGCACGATTTCTGGGACATCTCGAACTGGTCCATGCTTTTCATCGGGCAGCAAGGAGGGCGCATATCCCGGTTGCTTATTCTCAGGGTTTTCATCCCAAACCCCGCTTTTCTTTTGGACAGCCCATACCCCTGGGTACTGAGAGCCTGGCGGAACAATTCGCTGTTACACTGACAGGGCATATGAAACCGGACCGTCTGAAAGATTTGCTGAGTAGAGAGATGCCACGAGGAATCACTATAAGCTCAGTAGAACTCGTAGGCCCAAAGATTTCTTTTGGAATTCCGGAAATAGTAAAATATCTGATATTTGTCCCTGGTGTTACAGCATCTCAGGTGGAGGGCTCAATTGAAAAGCTGAATTCAACCCCCAAATGGCCTGTGAGCAGGATACGTAAAAAAAAGCAGATCACAACAGACCTTAAGCAGGTAGTTGAGTCTCTTCAGTCAATAACAAAAAAGGATATGGAAGACAGGCATATAATACCCTGCCCCTGGCCTGAGGATGTAAAAGATGAGGAAACCCCGTATTTTTACCTGACGCTCAGGTCCATTGCCCGTTTCAACCTCAAGCCGGCCGAGGTAATAGGGTCGATCATGGGGCTTTCCGAGGAGATGTTGAAGATGTTGCGAATTCTAAAACTGGACCTTATCGGTTCAAAAAAATAAAAAGAACAATCTCGCGCAAAGGCGCAAAGACGCAAAGTTTTTTCAGCCATTTCCGGCCAGAACCAATTTAACTGTTATGTTTATACTGTTTGGCAATACCTGAGATTACCAAAGTTTTTTTTCATTTCTTTTTTTGCGCCTTTGCGCCTTTGCGTGAGCTTCTTCAAAAGTGTAAACCAACAAATGAAGGATGCCAAAATTACTATCGATTTTTCTCCATTTAAGTTAAGATTATCTTGTTATTTAATTGCTGGAACAATTTAACCAGGAGGACAGCATGTCTGACCCAACCAGGAAAGATAAAGAAAAGGCAGTAGATATAGCCATTGCCCAAATACAAAAACAGTTTGGGAGGGGATCTGTAATGAGGCTTGGGGACCGTGGCGGTGTGGAAGATATCGCTGCAATTCCAACAGGCTCCATTGCGATTGACCTGGCAACCGGTGTTGGGGGCATAGCTCGAGGCAGGATAACGGAAATATTCGGTCCGGAGTCTTCGGGAAAGACCACCCTGGCCCTGCACATGATTGCCGAAGCCCAGAAACAGGGCGGCATAGCTGCATTCGTGGATGCGGAACATGCCATGGACCCGGTCTATGCCGGCAAGCTTGGCGTAAATACCGACGACCTCCTGATCTCTCAGCCGGACTATGGTGAGCAGGCACTGGAGATTGTCGATGCCCTGGTGCGTAGCGGAGCAATAGATATCATAGTAGTGGATTCCGTGGCTGCCCTGGTCCCAAAGGCAGAGATAGAAGGGGAAATGGGAGATCAACATATGGGCCTCCAGGCCCGGTTGATGTCTCAGGCCATGAGGAAGCTCACAGGCAATATCAATCGTACCAAAACGGCACTGGTCTTTATCAACCAGATCCGCATGAAAATAGGGGTGATGTTTGGCAGCCCTGAGACAACAACCGGCGGGAATGCCCTCAAGTTCTATTCAACCATGCGCATGGACATAAGGCGTATAGCTGCTCTCAAGGAAGGGGCGGATATTATCGGAAACCGGACCAGAGTAAAGATAGTCAAGAACAAAATAGCTCCTCCATTCAAGACAGCCGAGTTTGATATATACTACGGAGAGGGAATTTCCAGAGAAGGTTCTCTGATCGACCTGGCCACGGCAGTGGACATCATTGAAAAAAGCGGGGCATGGTATTCATACGAGGGAGAAAGGCTGGGGCAAGGTCGTGAAAACGTGCGGACCTTCCTTAAGGCCCACCCGGATATTGCTGACCGGATAGAGCAGCAGATGTGGGAGACATACGACATTAAGAGGCCCAAGGTCCAGGAGCAGGTCGAGGAACCTGCCTGATTTTTGTCCCAAAAATCTAACCAGGAAAGGCTCTGTCCATGAAGAAGTTATCAGGTGCTCAGATTCGCAGTCTTTTTTTAGATTTTTTTTCAAAAAATGGCAGTGAGATAGTCCCAAGTTCCCCATTGATCCCGGCAGAAGACCCTTCACTCCTCTTTACTAATGCCGGTATGGTCCAGTTTAAGAAGGTATTTCTTGGAGAGGAGACCAGGTCTTATGTGCGTGCGGCCTCTTGTCAGAAATGTGTGCGGGCCGGGGGCAAACACAACGATCTTGAAAATGTTGGATACACTGCCCGTCACCACACTTTTTTTGAAATGCTGGGAAATTTTTCCTTTGGAGACTATTTCAAAAAAGAGGCTATTTCCTTTGCCTGGGAGTTTCTTACAAAAGAAATAGAACTGCCTGTAGAAAAGCTGTGGGTCACGGTATTCCGGGACGATGACGAAGCGGCAGAGCTATGGCCGGAGATAACCGGAATTTCCCCTGATCGTGTGGTCCGTCTCGGAGAAGAAGACAACTTCTGGGCCATGGGGGATACCGGGCCATGTGGACCTTGCTCGGAGATACTTATTGACCAGGGATCAGATGTAGGCTGTGGCAAGCCGGACTGCAAAGTGGGCTGTGACTGCGATCGGTTTCTTGAACTCTGGAACCTGGTGTTTATGCAGTTCTTCCGGGATGAATCCGGTAAACTGAACCCGCTTCCAAATCCGTGCATTGATACCGGCTTGGGGCTTGAGCGCATGGCCGCCATATGCCAGGGGAAACAGAGTAATTATGATATAGACATCTTTGCAGGCCTGCTAGCGCGTATAGAAGAGGTGTCAGGCCGGGCCTATGGCCGGGACAAGCAATCAGACGTGGCCATGAAGGTCATAGCTGATCATGCCAGGGCCGGCGCCTTTCTTATTGCGGATGGACTCATTCCTTCCAATGAGGGGAGAGGATATGTATTAAGGCGCATTATCCGCAGAGCAGTTCGATACGGAAAGGTCATAGGGCTTAAGGACCCCTTCATAAGCTCAGTGGCTGACGTTGTTATCAAAGAAATGGGTGAAATCTATCCGGAACTGAAAAAGGCCTCGGCCTTTCTGGGGAAGGTCATAGACCACGAGGAGTCCCGCTTTGCAGAGACACTGGAATTCGGGCTTCGCCTCCTTGACGAGGAGATAGCCATCCTCAGAAAGGAACAGAAGACCCAAATCCCCGGGGATTTTGCTTTCAAGCTTTATGACACCTACGGCTTACCTGTGGATATACTCATTGATGTGGCCAAGGAAGAGGATATGGGGCTTGACCGGGCTGGTTATGAACATGCCCGGTCAGAGCAGAGGGAGCGGTCCAAAAAAGCCCGGCATGACGTGGTTACTGAAGAATTGCCGGAGGTATACAGGGAGCTGCTGAACTCAAATCTGGGTAACAAATTCGTGGGTTATGACAACACATCTCACAAATCAGAGCTCCTCGCCCTTGTAAAACAGGGCCGGCCTGTCCCAAAAGCCTCTGCCGGCTGGTGCGGAGAACTTGTTGCTGCGGAAACACCATTTTATTCAGAGTCAGGCGGTCAGGTGGGCGACAGGGGTTGGGTGGAAGGGCCTTCAGGCAGGGCTGAAGTAATAGATACCTTCCACAGGGGAGACCTTATAATACACAGTATAGAGGTAAAACACGGGGATCTGGAATCAGGAGATTCCATAAAGCTTATAGTATCAGAGGAGCTTAGAAAGAACACGGCCCGCAACCACACCGCCACCCACCTTCTCCACGCCGCCCTCAGACAAGTCCTTGGAGAACATGTGAAGCAGGCAGGCTCCATGGTAGCCCCTGACAGGCTGCGCTTTGACTTTACACACTTCTCAGCCTTGACACCGGATGAGATCAGCCAGGTTGAAGACCTGGTAAATGAACAGATAAGAAAAAACAGAGAAGTCAAAACAGAGATTCTCTCCTATAAAGAGGCAATGGCCCGTGAGGCAATGGCCCTGTTCGGGGAAAAGTACGGAGAGACTGTGCGCCTGGTGAGTATTCCGGATTTCAGCATGGAACTCTGTGGCGGCACCCATATTTCTTATACAGGGCAGATAGGTTTTCTCAAGATCATCAGCGAATCCAGTGTGGCCGCCGGAATGCGGAGGCTTGAGGCCTGTACTGCCCAAAACGCTCTGGACCTTGTACATGAATTGGAAGAAGCGGTCGCCGGCATTACCTTTCAACTGAAATGTCCCAGATTGGAGGTATCTAAAAAGGTCACAAGACTCCTTGAGATGACAAAAGACCTGGAGAAGCAACTCCAGCAGGTTAAGACGGTCCGTGCCACGCAAGGGCTGGATGAGTTGTTGTCCGGGATACGAAAAATCAACAATGTTCAAGTACTATCTGCCCGAGTTGAAGCAGATAACGCCAAGTCCCTCAGGGACCTTGGAGACAGGCTCAGAGATAAGATGGGTTCAGGGGTCGTGGTAATAGGATCGCGGAGTGACAGCAAGGCCCTGCTGCTGGTTCTTGTAACCAAGGATCTTACTGACCGGCTACATGCAGGAAATATTATCAAGCAGGTAGCCCAGATGATCGGGGGAGGCGGAGGAGGGAGCCCTGAAATGGCGCAGGCGGGGGGCCCAAGGCCGGAAAGACTCGAAGAGTCCCTTGGGGCAGTCTATGATATCGTATATACAAACAGTTCTCAGATTTCCGGTGAACCTGTGAACCCTGAACCGTTGATTCGTGAGTTCTGAAACTTATTTACATCTAACGCTGTGATCTTGAGGGCTTTTTCCCTAAACGGACCTTGAGACGTCTTAAACGATCTCCACGGTAAATCGAGACCAGAACTTCCTCTTCAGGCTCTTTGGTCAGCAGTATTCGAATTGCCGCGGTGTCTGATTTTACCTCTTCGCCATCAATTGCAACAATAATGTCTCCTCCCACAGGGTAGAGACGATTCCCAAGACGGAGGTCCTTCTCACTCCCTTTTATCCCTGCCTCGGCAGCCGGACCTCCAGGAGTTACATTTATTACAATAGCCCCTTTTTCAACCGGGAGATCAAGAAGCTTGGCCAGGGCCGGGGTGACATTCTGAAGATTCGCCCCCAACCAGGCACGGGCTACGTACCCCTTGGAAATAAGTTGTGGGGCCACCCATTCAATGGTCTCAAAGGAAATAGCAAAACCCACTCCGGGTATATGTTTTGAGGGACTGAATATCAAAGTATTTATCCCGATTACCCTGCCTGATGAGTCAACGAGTGGCCCACCGGAAGTGCCTGGATTTATGGATATGTCAGTCTGGATTGCGTCGTGGACTACAAGTCTGTCAGGTCTGGAAATACTGCGTCCGAGAGAACTGATCACGCCCTGTGACACTGTGTACCCTGTTCCAAAAGGATCGCCCAGCGCAAAGACCTTCTGACCTATGCTGAGTTTTGTGGCTGCGAGTTGCATTGGGGCAAGGGATTCAAGTGCCTTCTGAGGCGCTCGCAACTCAAGTATTGCAAGATCGGTTTCGCTATCGGTTCCCACTAACCTGGCAGGCCACTTACAGCCATCGGCTAAGATAACCTCAATGGAGTGCGTATCACTGATAACGTGATGATTTGTCAAGATATGTCCGAGGTGATCCAGGATAAACCCGGAGCCAGAGCCTCTGTGATGCACCGGATCCAGATAAGAGTCGAGCGCAACTGCTGTGCTGGTTACGTTTACGACTCCTTTTGAGAGCTTTTTGCAGAGCTTGACTGTATGTTGTTCATCTGCCGTAAGCCCCATGCAAGGCAAAGGATTTAGAAAAACAGTAGCAAAGGCATAGAATAGGATACATATTGAAATAAATCTGATCATGGGTCTATAGTCCTCCCATCTTAAGGGCCACAGCCACTATAAGAGCCAGTACCAAACGGTAATATACAAAGGGATAAAATGTGTGTCTTGCTAAATAGCGCATCAAAAAGGCTATGACTAAGTATCCGGAAATGCCTGCAGCAATAAAGCCCCAGAGAAAGTCCATGCCCAGGGCCCCAAAACCATCCTGCCAAAGCTTAAGGCCCTCGTATAACCCTGCTCCTGCAATTATGGGGGCGGAAAGCAGGAACGAGAAGCGGGCCGCGGCCCTCCTTTCAAAACCCAAAAAAAGGGCCATTGTCATGGTTATCCCACTCCTTGAAACACCAGGCACAATAGCAAGGGCCTGTGCTGTTCCAACGCAAACGGCATCTTTCCATACGAAATTTTTAAAACCGCGCTTATGAGATGCCAGGCGTTCTGCTAACCATAGGAGCAAGGCAACCCCGGAAAGGGTTCCTACCACTACCCACGGGGAACGAAATACAGTGGAAGCAGGCCCCTCCAGGAAGTAACCCAGAAAGGCCCCAGGCACAGTGCCTATCAGGACGAGAAAAAGAAGCCGTCTGTCTCCTTTTCTTGATGTCTTTCCCGGGATCAGAGATTTTGCCATGCCTACCCAGTCCCGCCAAAAATATAAAAAGACCGAGATCAAGGTGCCCAGATGAAGAGTAACATCAAATGCAATGGGGGTATCCTTGAGACCCAGAAAATACTCGGCCAAAACAAGATGGCCGGAGCTGGACACAGGCAAAAATTCAGTAACGCCCTGAAGGATCCCAAGAAATATGGCTTCTGTAATAGTCATTTCTGTATTGTGTAATCACGAAATATCAGCTAGAGGAAGTAGAAAAGTCTTCAAACAATAAACCAGAGTCTGTTATGATTCAATCCACAGATTTCGCAGATTACACGGATTACTCTAATCATTATGAAGGATGATACGAAATCTATAGGGTTTAATTCCCCGCAGCTTGCTGCGACAGAAAAGATAAAATGCTCATTTTGATACCCCTTGGCTTGCCACGGGGTAGTTCATTTTAACTGATCGGCCATAGTTACCTAAACGATGAGGAATAAAAAAATCCCTTTGGGCCAATTGCTCATGATCGGCATACCAGGTACTAGTTTGGACCCTGAAAGCCTTTCACTTATAAAAGAACATGGAGTAGGAAACTTCATCCTCTTTGCAAGGAACGTAAAGGGAGGTCCTGGCCAGACAAAGAGACTCTGCGATGACCTCAATGAGGCCTGTGCTGATGCCGGACTTCCTCCGCCCCTGATAGCTGTTGACCAGGAAGGAGGACCTGTCCAGAGACTTGGTCCCCCTTTTTGGCCGGAGATTCTTTCCAACCAGGAAGTGGCTCTGTCCAGAAATCCAGAAATCAAGACAAACGCTCAGGCAGAGACCGCTGCAAAGATCCTTAACTCTCTGGGAATAAGGCTCAATCTGGCCCCGGTCCTGGATCTGGCTCCAACCGGGACGGAAGGTGTCCTGAAAGGACGTTCCTATGGATCTGATCTCCAAAAAGTATCAATCCTTGGGAAAAAATATATCAGGACACTGCAGGCCGCCGGAGTAGGAGCCACTGCCAAGCACTTTCCCGGCATAGGTCGTGTGGAAAAAGATCCCCATTTTCAGCGACCTGTGGTCACGGTCTCAAAGGAGACATTGATGCATGAAATGTCCCCATTTCGCGAAAGTGTGAAGGCAGGTGTCAAGGCCGTAATGACCTCTCACGTGATATTTCCCTCACTGGACCGGGATGATGAGCCCGCCACCTTTTCAAAGATCATAGTAAATGGACTCCTTCGCCGCGAGATGGGCTTTCAAGGTCTATTGCTGACCGACGATCTTGAGATGGGGGGAATCACCGGTCACGGCTCCTTGGGCGAAGCAGCAGTAAAGGCGATTTTGGCCGGACATGACCTCCTGCTAATTTGCCACAGTGCCCAAAGGGTGAGGGAGGCATTAGACGCTTTAGACAAAGCCTGGTCCCAGGGAATACTTAACACCGGGAAACTGGACCTGAGCCTTACGCGGAAAATGTTGAGTTTTGAATGTTGAATTTTAAATTGCAAGAATACAATTTTTATTCATTCATTCAGCATTCAGCATTCAACATTTAAAATTCTCCAACAATAGATGGAACCGCTCACCTGATCACCCCTGAGATGACCTTTGTATTCCCTCCTGGCAAAATCTCTTTTTTTACCTCAGAGAAATGGCTCTTAAAAAAGCTTGCTTCCTGTCTGAGAAGGGACTTAGATCCCAAATTTCCTGCTACCACCATCCTGATATAAAAAAGGAATTTAATAAACTTTTTCCTGGGGACCTCATGTTCCATCATGCAAAACCTGCCCCCGGTCCGGCAGACCCTTTTGACCTCCATAATGGTCTTTTCTCTTACATCCCCCTTTAGTTCATAAAATGCGTGGGAGCAGGTTACAGCGGAAATAGTCCTGTCCTTGAAAGGGAGGTGCTGGGCCTCGGCCTGTATCAGGACTATGTTTTTTGTATCTCTCTTGCGCATCTTCACAGCAGCTTTCTGTAGCATTCCGCTTGAGAAGTCGAGCCCAATCACCAGGCCACCGCTGCCCACCTTCTCAGCCAGGAAGGGCGGAACAGATCCGGTTCCTGTACAAAGGTCTACAGCCACGTCCCCTGCCTTGAGTCCTGTCCTGTCGGCCAGAGCACCACGAAGACGACCCTGGAGGTCGTGGGAGTGGAGTTCAATAATGCGGTCGTAGATTTTTGAAAACAGATTGTAGTAGGATTGCCTGAGTGAGCTCATAGTACCTTAGTAATTATTTTCGCATTTTTTCCGGCAGAAAATTCTGAAACACAATCACGAAAACACGAAAGATTGAAAGCACGAAATGAAACAACATTCAGGCTTTCGTGTCTTCGTATTTTCGTGCTTTCGTGATCAACTTTTTTATCTTTAAACCTGTTTGGTTCCGGCTTGTCCGGGTTAGGTGTAAAGACTTCATTGATTAGTATATGATTCCGTTGTAGAAAGTCAAAAATTACAGCAAAAGATTTTCTCTGCGATCTTTGCGTCAGCGGTGAAATATGATTCCGCTCAAAAAGCCCGAGATGTACCCCTTTATAGATAATGCTGAATGCTGAATGCTGAATGCTAAATGCTGAATTGTGGAAGAAGATTTAAAAGACATATACCTTAATTCAACATTCAAAATTTATTGTGCGCTGCAGATTAGGTTTTTTCAGCGGAATTAGTCCATAATATTTTAAGTCAGAGGTGCTAAACTGAAACTGGCTATTGTTTCCCTGCCTTGCATGAGGCCCACCAGCCCTCCTCTTGGGCCTGCCGTTCTGTTGTCATATCTGAAGAAAAATTCACCGGATATAGATGTAAGGGCCTTTGATCTGAATATGCTCTACTACGATAGAGTCCTGGATGATCTGAGTAAGGGGAGTTTTAAAATTCGTCTCTATGACTGGGATGAAAAGACCACAGCTCAAAAAATCGGCCAGGCGGTGAATTTTCTGAAGCACGGCACACAGGAAAAATTTGACCTGAAGCTATACCATCATTTTGTCACGATTTTTTTGAGCTTTGAGGGCATCTTTAATGCGTTTATGTCCGAAATGGCAAAAAGGCATCTGATAGGACTTTCAGTGCCCGACAGGGTAAAGATATTTTTTGAGGATCTCGTCAATACTGTCCTGGATTATGACCCGGATATGGTAGGCCTTTCGGTCCTTTTCAATAGCCAGACTGTTTTTGCCCTGCTCATGGCCTCTTTGATTAAAGAAAAAAAGGATATAAAGGTTGTTTTGGGCGGGGCCAAACTCGGGGTCATGCGTTATCCGGAGAGGCTTTTCAAGGAGCCCTGGGTCTTTAGTACTAAGGACAGGACAAGTCAGTTGGAATTTGGGCAATATGTTGATTACCTTATTCCAGGGGAAGGGGAGAAGGCTTTACTTGATCTTTGCATGGCTCAGGAGGAGAAGGACTTGGCCGAGGTACCCAATCTTGTCTATATGAAAGATCAAGAAGTCAGAACAAATCCGCCCCATGTCATTCACGACCTCGATCAGATACCTGAGCCGGATTTTAGCGACTTCCGCCTGGACAAATATATAGGCCCTGAGGTAGTCCTGCCTTTCTTGAGTTCAAGGGGATGTCCCTGGGGAAGGTGCACATTCTGTACACATCATCATTCTTACTTACTCTATCGAGAGCTTGAAATTAAGGAATGCCTGAAGCAGATAAGACACCTAAAAGAACATTACGGGGCGCCATTTCTTAATTTTTATGATGAGATGATCCCTCCGGACCGTTTCAGAGACCTGGCACAGGCAATAATTAATGAAGGAATAGAGATTTCCTACGCGGCATATGCCAAACCCATAAAAGAATTTGATACTGATCTGCTTAAGCTGATTCACCGGTCCGGAGGGCGTGTAATCATGTGGGGCGTAGAATCGGCCAGTCAGCGGGTCCTTAATCTCATGAGAAAGGGGACAAGGCTCAAAGAGACGGAGAAGGTCCTTCAAGATGCCGGGCATGCAGGTCTAATGAACTTGATATTTATAATGTTTGGTTTTCCCACTGAGACAGAGGCGGAATTTTATGAGACCTTGAATTTTCTCGATAAAAATAAGGATTACATACATGCCCTGTCCAAGGGCAAATTCGTCCTGTCAGAAGGTTCTCTTATCCAGAAAAAACCGGAAAAGTTTGCAATTACTGAAATCCGGGAAGCAACAGAATCAAAAGTCTATAACAGGATCTTCGACTATCAGGTCTCAAAAGGGCTTGGTCCCAGGGATGTGTCGGCTCTGTACGAAAAGAACATTAAACATTTGGAATCCATTGGTTTCACCCCTCGTTTCGGAGCCTATCGGGAGCACCTTCTGGCATATGCCGCATCAAGAGATGTCCACTTTTCCCCTTGACACACAATTTACTTTTCCCTAGACTCAGTCCATCAAAAAGCAAGTTCTTGTCAGTGAGATTAATCTTCAATCTTCAACCGTCAATCCAATCTTCAATTGAAATGAAGAATAATGTGTCTCGCCATACCTGCCAAAGTAACAAAAATTGAGGGTGATATGGCCACAATCGAGGTTGCTTGTGTGGTACGTTCCGCCTCTCTTATGTTAGTCACTGACGTGGTTGTCGGAGATTACGTCATCGTTCATGCAGGATTTGCCATACACAAGGTAGATCCCGAAGAAGCGCAAGAATCTCTTGAACTCCTCAGGCAATTAGCAGCAGCGCAATGCATTGAATATTGAGAATCGAAAAGGGAATCAGAAACCAATTTGCAATCTTCAATAGTTAATCTGAAGGGGGTTTTGTTTTGAAAATACCTATTGTACGTAATATTCTGGATGTCAACGATCGTATTGCGAACGAACACAGGGAGTTATTCCGAAAAAATAACTTGCTGGTCCTCAACCTCATGAGTTCCCCCGGCGCCGGGAAGACCACCTTGCTGGAACATACTATAGGAAATTTAAGGGGAAAAAGCCGTATCGGAGTGATTGAGGGAGACATCCAGTCTTTGGCTGACGCTGAAAGAATCGTACAGTCAGGTGCCATCGCCGTACAGATCAATACAGACGGTGCGTGTCACTTAGACGGAAACATGATAAAAGCCGCACTACCCGGTATCAGTATGGAAGAAATAGACGTCCTGTTTATTGAAAATGTGGGAAACCTGGTCTGTCCTGCAGAATTTGATCTCGGTGAAGACTATAAGGTAATGATATTGAGTGTCACTGAAGGGGATGACAAGCCGGAAAAATATCCGCTGATGTTTCATGAGGCATCTGTCCTGCTGATTAACAAGATTGATCTCCTCCCCTACGTAAATTGTGATATAAGCAAGATCCGGGAAGCTGTTTTCAATGTCAACCCAAACGTCAAGATCTTTGAAATTTCCTGCCAGACAGGAGAAGGACTTGGCAACTGGTTCGAATGGATTTTGGGCCATGTCAAGAAATGACCAAGTACCGTATCGGCCCGGAAAGTCCTACAGTTTCACTCAGGCTGACGGTTAATGGTATCGTACAGGGGGTTGGGTTTCGCCCTTTTGTCTATCAACTGGCACAGCATCACGGGCTTAAGGGAACGGTTGCCAATACCTCTTCAGGGGTAACGATCCATATTGAGGGAAGAGAAGTAAAGATTCAGGCCTTTATCCGGAGTCTTGCCGAAAATGCCCCGCCTCTTGCACACATCACTGAGATTGCAAGCTCTTACGAACCGGCCGGAGGGTATGAGGAATTTACCATTCAAGGCAGCCAACGCCAATCTTCTCAACAGACCCTGATTCCGCCGGATGTGGCTATATGCGATGATTGCCTTCGAGAGCTGTTTGATCCGAAAGACCGTCGCCACAAGTATCCCTTCATCAACTGTACCAACTGCGGCCCGCGTTATACGATCATAGACGATATCCCCTATGACCGGCCAAACACCTCTATGAAACATTTTACAATGTGTCGGGAGTGCCGGAAAGAATATGATGATCCGGCAAATCGCAGGTTTCATGCCCAACCGAACGCCTGTGCGGTTTGCGGCCCAAACGTTTCCCTTTATGACAACCATCGTACTCCGGTTCCGGCTGGAGATCCTATCAAAAGGGCAGCAGAGCTTCTGAAAAAAGGCTATATTGTTGCGATAAAAGGTTTAGGGGGATTCCACCTCGCTGTGGATGCTGAAAACAATGTTGCAGTCATCCGTCTGAGGCAAAGGAAACACCGGGAAGAAAAACCGTTTGCGTTGATGTCTTATGACCTTGATCTGGTTCGAGAATATGCCCGCATTGAACCGGGTGAAGAGGTGCTTCTAACCTCGCCACAGCGTCCTGTCGTACTCCTGAAAAAGGAGTATCCAAATCCCCTTTCCCCTGAAGTCTCGCCACATAACAAATACTTCGGGGCAATGCTTCCGTACACCCCGTTTCACTATCTCCTTTTGAATTGTGATTTCACAGCACTGGTTATGACCAGCGGAAATATGAGCGAGGAGCCGATCGCTATTGATAACGATGAAGTTTTTGAACGCCTTGACGGCATTGCAGACTATTTCCTGGTCCACAATCGGGACATTTATCTGCGCAGCGATGATTCTGTCGTCAGGATGGTTGGGGGGACAACCCGATTTGTTCGCCGATCAAGGGGCTACGTCCCCATCCCTGTCTTTCTCAAAGAAGAGGTTCCGCAGATACTTGCCTGCGGCGCGGAGCTGAAAAACACTGTCTGCCTGACCAAGGGACCAAATGCCTTTCTCAGCCAGCACATAGGGGACCTGGAAAATCTTGAGACTTATCGCTTTTTTGAGCTTACCATAGGACATATGAAACGAATCCTTGACATTGATCCCCAAATCGTGGCCTGCGACCTCCATCCTGATTACCTCAGCACCGGCTATGCGCAAGAACAGAAAGGGATAGAAAAGATCGCAGTGCAACATCACCATGCACATATCGTAAGCTGTATGGCGGAAAACAGGCTGGACGGTCCGGTCATAGGGCTTTCTTTTGATGGAACGGGCTATGGAACAGACGGTCGCATCTGGGGAGGAGAGGTGCTGATCGCTGAGACACATCAATTTGAACGTGCGGCCTACCTTGCCTATCTCCCGATGCCGGGCGGTGCGGCAGCAATTAAAGAGCCTTGGCGAATGGCCATCAGCTACCTTTATGACGCCTTCGGCGAAGGATTCCTTGATCTGAAACTCCCTTTTTTCCAGGATCTTGAGAAAAAAAAGATCGAGATTATCATGCACATGATCTCCAAAAAAGTGAATTCCCCTCAGACTTCCAGCCTCGGTCGTCTTTTTGACGGTGTTGCTGCAATACTTGGTATCAGAAACAAGGTGGCTTACGAAGGACAGGCCGCCATGGAGCTGGAAATGGCAATGCGCAAAGACACGAAAGAATCTTATGGCTATGAGTGGGAACGCGGAAAAGACTCATACCAAATACCGGTTCATCCGATAATACGTGGAGTGGTATGGGATATGAAAAACGGGCTTGAAGCGCCTGACATCAGCAATAAATTTCACATGACTCTGATCCTCTTGTTTTCCGACATTTGCACGGTTCTATGTAAAGAAACCGGGCTGGATCGAGTGGTTTTCAGCGGCGGGGTCTTTCAAAACGCGACCTTGCTGGTCGGCCTGAAAAAGGCCCTGGAAGAAAAAGATTTTCAGGTCTTCACCCATTCTCTTGTCCCATGCAATGACGGAGGGATCTCTCTGGGACAGGCGGTTATAGCGGCCGCTAGGATTGTTGATTGTTGAGGTACATCGACGAATACCGTGACCCGGAACTCTCCCGCAAGATATTGGACAATATCCGGGTCATAAGCCGGAAAAGAATCAGATTGATGGAGGTCTGCGGGACCCATACCATGGCCATTTTTCGGAGCGGCATCCGGGCACTGCTGCCGGAAACCATTACCATCCTCTCCGGACCGGGTTGTCCTGTATGCGTAACCTCTCAGTACGAGATCGACACTTTTATAGAAGTGGCTGGAATGAAGGATGTCATAGTGGCCACCTTTGGGGATCTTATGAGGGTGCCCGGTACACATTCTTCATTGCAAAAAGAGCGGGCCGAAGGCAAAGATATTCGTATTGTCTACTCGGCATTTGATGCCCTTGATATTGCCGAAAGCAATCCCCAAAAAGAAGTGGTCTTTCTGGGTATAGGGTTCGAAACTACTGCACCCACGATCGCCGCTTCAATAGTAGGGGGAGAAAAGAGAAAATTGGATAACTTTTCCGTACTCTGCGCTCACAAGCTGGTGCCGCCAGCACTGGCGGCCCTTATGGCGGCAGATGGTGTAAAAATTGACGGCTTTATCTGTCCCGGCCACGTTTCCGTGATCATCGGAAGCATGGCCTACCTTCCTGTGGTCGAAAAATACAATGTCCCTTGCGTTGTCTCCGGCTTTGAACCGGCAGACATTTTGCAATCCATCTATGTCCTGGTAAAACAGATAAAGGCCGGAGATGCAAAACTCCAAAACGAATATCGCCGGGCAGTAGCTTTTGATGGGAACGAAAGGGCCAGACAAATCATGTACCAGGTCTTTGAGCCGACCGATGCTCGCTGGCGCGGAATCGGGATGATCCCGCAAAGTGGACTCAATATCCGAAGGGAATTTGATTCCTTTAATGCAGAAAAAAGGTTTGATCTTGCAGTCCCTGATTCAAAAGAACCAAAAGGATGTGCCTGTGGTGAGATACTCATGGGCATGAAGACTCCACCGGAGTGTCCGCTATACAAAAAGGTCTGCACACCGACCCACCCTGTGGGGCCGTGCATGGTCTCAACCGAAGGAACGTGTGCTGCCTATTACAAATACCATGCATGACTTTCCATTGCCCAAAGTCTGCTCACGATCATTCAAGATGAAAGCAAAAGGCACTGGGTTACAAAGGATTTTCCTATGAAAACAGATAAAATTCTTCTGGATCACGGAAGTGGAGGAAAGGCGTCTCATGGGCTGATTGCCGATCTTTTGGTCCCTGAGTTCAAAAACCCGATCCTTGCGCAGCTCAACGATGGTGCTGTCTTTGATATTGAAGGAAAGCGGCTTGCCTTTTCAACCGATACTTATGTGGTCGATCCGATTTTCTTCCCTGGCGGAAGCATCGGAGACCTTGCCGTCAATGGCACGGTCAATGATCTTGCCATGTGTGGCGCAATTCCCCTTTATCTGAGCGTGGGATTGATTATTGAAGAGGGCTTCTCCATGGCTGACCTGAAAAAAATTCTCAAAGCAATGAGAGAAGCGGCAGCAAACGCAGATGTCCTGATTGTTACCGGCGATACCAAGGTGGTGCCGCACGGGGCGGCAGACAAAATATTCATCAACACATCGGGGATTGGACTCATCCCTGAGGGAAACAACATTTCCGGACATAACGCGCGTCCTGGTGACAAGATTATCCTCAGCGGTGTCATTGCCGACCACGGTATTACTGTATTGACCCAGCGGGAGGGAATGGCCTTTGAATCGAGGATTCAAAGCGATACGGCCCCATTAAACCACATGGTACGCAAAATGATTGTGGCAAGCGACCAAATTCATGCCTTGAGGGACCCAACCCGCGGCGGTGTTGGGACCTCACTGAACGAGATCGCCGCCCAATCAAAGGTGGGAATAAAGATCTATGAGGATGCCCTCCCGATCCGGGAGGAAGTTTTAGGAATTTGTGAACTCTTGGGATTTGATCCTCTCTACATTGCGAACGAGGGAAAGCTCCTTGCATTTGTGGGGCCGGATCACGCGGAAAAGGTATTAGAGACAATTAAAGGAAGCGAACATGGAAAAGATGCCTGCATTATAGGGGAAGTCTCTGCCGATTCCCCCGGCAAAGTCTTCATGAAGACGTGTATCGGCGGCACCCGAATCGTGGACATGCTTACAGGAGAACAACTCCCGCGTATCTGTTGAGGTTGTTTCCTTACCAAATCCTTAACCGTTCACGGGGTTCCAGCGCCCGTTTTACCGCAACCCACCGAACTATAAGCGTTTACAGGGTGCTGCAGATGCGAGGCGGAGGGTACGCAGACGTACTCCCTGTACTTCAAATGCCCGACAACAAAGCAGATGCGGTGCCCT
>CBETWD010000013.1:0-27060 GCA_965539945.1 uncultured bacterium | reverse complement strand
ATCGTCACGTTCGCAACGTGAAGGCCGCGGGTTCGAATCCCGCCGGGTCCACTTAAAAATGTTTTATAATCCTAGTTTTTGATGCTGTTTTTTTTGTTAAAATCGCTTTTATCGTATGTACTTTTTAGTACTTTATTGTTTTACTGAATTTTCCTTGGTCGCAACCGGCCAGAAGGGTGGGCCAGTATATCCACGTTCGGGTTCTCCATGGCTATTATGCTGTGCCCGGTCATAGTGCGCTCATCCTGCTATTGTGCCGAATGTACACTTGGGACGGCCTTTGAGGATTGCAGGATTGAGGAGGGCTGTACTCCTGCAGAGGCAAGACCTGTTGTAATATGGCGCAGGTTCCCGGACCCTAAATCTGAGACTATGAGAAAGAGGCACTGAAAAAAGCCGGGATTGAGGCTGAAATCAGGGCATGGGAGGGGGACGGTATGGGGCTTGCTAGAGATTAATGTAGGTGATCTAGGGTTGAGGAATGGATTGAAGCAAGGTCCTTTCGGATCTCAATATACAGATGAGGAACTGGCGCTGCATGATAAGGTACTGAAAATAAAATCTTAAGATATATATTTTATGAAAATATTTGGGACAAGTTTTTACTCGGGGACAGTATCCATTATCAAATAATTCGTAATACCTTTTAATAAAAACCTCACTGACTATTTTCTCGCCAAATGTTGCATCCCATAAATATAAAGGCATAAGTCTATATTTTAAGCGTTAAGAAATTGATGAAAATTCCAAGCTCAAAAACGGTGAGTAAATGGGAAAATCTGGAAAATCAACATTAGAAGAAAGAATTAATGAAACAGTGTTTCCTCATTTATTTGAGGGTATTGAAGCAAAATGTCATATTTGTGGATCTGGTAGAAAGAGAAATTTACGTCCACGTATTTATCTGGTAAAAAATAAGTTTCAGGCTATATTTGTTTGTATGCGATGTGAACTTACAGGAGGTACATCAGATGATCTGGGTAGACCCAGTTACAGATATCGCAATTCAGGACAGATGATAGATGTATGGCGTGAACATTTTAAGGATGAGAGAAAATGTTGACAGGAGCATTCATTTAATGAAGGGGGTTCGGGGGATGTGCCCCCGATATTTGAGACAGGGGATATTCCCCTGACCCTTTAGTAAAGGATAATATGTGTGTTAAAATTAGTTCAGAAATTGTAATGATAACTTCACCAGTGTTACTGGATATTTTTGATCGAATTTTTGTGCCCCAAATTGTGACTGGTCACAAAGGTTTAAATTTGATGGTTTTTAATATTGAATTAGTGAGTATAACAGAAAAGAAATAAATTCATTGTATTGCTCGATCCACAGAGGATCAGTTCAACCTAAATCGGAGGTTACGCAGGGAGACATCCTCCATTTAAAATCGATATAGAAATAAGGTTTGAAAGTAATGACTTTTCAGACAAGCAATTTGATAATGGTGGGATTGGGTATCCAGGGAGATATCCCACCAAACGATATGCAGCCACCCTTAATGGACGGTGTACACTTGCGTTGGGCATTCAAGCGCGAACTAGGATTTCCCTGGCATGGATATTACCTTTTCCGGCGAAATTATAGGCCCGGCAGGCTCGTACCGGCTCGCGTGAGCAGGATTATTGATCAGGAGATGCATGGCCGGCGCTACCGCCTATACGACCTGGAAGAACCTGCCTACCGCGTCCAGATTCGTTTCGATTTCCGCGAAGCTGGAAAAATTAGGGTAGCAGCACTGATGTGGGGTGCACGGGTTGACCAAAGCACGATCACGGGGCGCGCTGGTGACAGCCTAACGGTCAATTTTGCATACGACACCATTACAAGTATTCGATTTTCGCTCGGACCCGCAGTCCCTGGGGCGCTACTTAGTGTAGCGGTTTCGGCTGAGGCTAGGTTTGGTTGGGATTTGGTACCGGACTTCCCATATCCGATGAGCTTGCCGATAAGTCGGACGGAATATCCATGCACGGCCGGAATCGATGAAGATCTCGCTCGATCGCGAAGCATGGCTGCCGAGCGAATTCATTATGGCGATCCTGCAAAACTTACCGCTCTCCCTGCCTCGCGTTACACGCGCGGCACGGTTTCAGTTATCAACGGCTCCTTCATTGTAAGCGGGGAAGCAACCCAATGGCGCGACAACTGGGTCGGCATGGTACTCCAGGTTGACGGCGATCTCACCGCCTACAGCATCATGAAGGTAGTCGATACCGAGAAGCTGGTTCTCAGCCGGGAGTATGTCGGGCCCTCTCGTGCCGGAGTTCGCTATTTCATTCATCGAGATCACTTCGGGCAGCTTCATGACTATCTCGTGCAGCTCATAGCAGGTGGACCGGCTTTGGGACCACCTATGGCACACCGTTCTCTGCCAGGATTGGTCTATTCAACGGGAACGGTTGAACTTACGGACGGTTCTGTTGTCGTCACGGGGATTGGAACGGCCTGGAGTGAGACGCTGGTCGGCCTTGACCTGCAAGTTGTAGGTGCCGAGGCGGGGACCATTCGGGTGCGGCATGGCTTTACAAGAGTTACGGGAATCGGTACCAACTGGGGCTCTGGCCTAGTCGGCATGTCTTTGCAGGTAGCGGGTGACCCTTCGAACAACACGATTGCGATAGTCGAATCACCCACCGACTTAGTCCTGGATAGTTCTTTTGAAGGCGGAAGTGCTGACGAAGCGTCATATAAAATCTTCGAGCGAGCTATCTATCTAATCAGGGAGGTTGTATCACCGACCGAGCTCAGGTTGGCGCGACCCTACCATGGACCTGAGCGGCCTGGCCCCATCAGTTACGCTATTTTTAGCGCCTTCCAGTCACTGGGAAGGGGAGAGACACCTAGGATGCCCCACCAATCCCCATTGGATCTGGTGCTGCTCGGTACTTTGCACCCGGCGATGGCCCAAATGGTGGGTCTTTATTGGGTGGATTCACTTGCCGAGGAGGACCATCCCTATGACTACCTGATCCTGGCCGACCATGAAGGCTACTTCCATGGCAATCCGCACTTGGCCAAAACATTACTGGGTAGCGGTGAAGTGGGAGAATTTCCTAGGGTAGATGGCTATATCGTGTTCAACAAGAAGCGAGCGCCTACAACGCCTTTATCACCTCCTGGAGACCTGAGGGCCTATGCCCTGCCCGCAGGAGGTCGCAAGCCGGAGGCACCCAACAACGCCGGCCTCACCTGGGACTCTGGCGCAATCGGAGGAGTGCTGTTGCCGGATAAAGCTGTGATGGCCCACCTGTGGCGTGCTGACCTGGGGGAAGTGGAACCCTCCGATCTTCCCGCCGAGGACAGCTATCGTCCAATCACATGTGACAAGACCGGCGAACATCCCGTGCTGGTCTCGGCGCCGGTCCCAGGCCTTTCACCGGAACGCCCCGCCGACTGGCCACCATTCCTCTTGATGACCAACGATCGCGAGCTGGCGGACGGCTGGTACAGTTACCAAGTAAGTGGGATCGACATCTTCGGTCGGCACAGCCGGCAAAGCGATGCGGCGCGCTGGCACCAGTGGGATCCCGTACCAGATCCCAAGCCCTGGTATTACCGGGACCCGCCGGGGCATCGTGCGATCCATTCCTTCGCCGTCCGGTTGCTGGACAAGCTGCCGCCTCCGCCACCGGCAGGCATCGAAGCCTATGCGCTGGATCCGGCCGATCCAACGGTGATGCAGGACACAGCCTACGTGGCTTGGCGCGGCTCCCTCAACCCAGAAGATCGCAACACTCTTGTCGGGCTCCGTGTCCGCTGGATATGGACAGTGGGCCACATGGCCCAGGCTCCCGACACACGCGAGTTTCGTATTTATTACCAGCCAGGACGGATAAATGCGCTGTTGGGCAACATTCTCAGTGTATCGATGATCAGCCTTGAGGAAAGTGAGGTGACGGTTGAGATATCAAACGGACATCCTGCACGCGCTTATGTCGGTGCATTGCTGCAGACCGGCCCGAATGCCTTCAAAATTGTGGAAGCCAGCGACGGTGCCGGGCTTTGCCTGCGTGTCAAAAATATTGGTCCTCACTATAGTGTTGGAACAATTTCAGTGGAACGTAGCTCATCGAAGGTGGAGGGTATTGATACCACCTGGCGCAGCGATCTGGCTGGTATGTTCCTGCAGATTGATGGGGAGACAATCCCATATCGGATTGCAAAGGTCCTTTCTTCTACATGTTTAACGTTCGAAGCCCCCTACACCGAAACGACAGGAGCTGAAAAAAATTACCAGATATTCAAAGTCCCCCGCCAGGGTGTTCCTTGTTCGTTGGTGGCTCCCTCGCCCTATTCTGCCGGTCGGGTCTCGGTCGTTCGCGGAAGTTGCGGGGTTAGCGGGATAAAGACGCATTGGGGACCTGAACTCATCGGTCAAGCGTTCAAGCTTGCCGGGGAGCATGATACCTATCACATCGTCGACATCGATGACATCGATCCCTCCCTTCAACAAATCACGCTGGATCGTCCCTACGCCGGCAGGGCAACCGGTGAAAAAACCTATGCTATTTCGCATCCTCTTTTCGTGGAATACAGGAAGCATACCAACTGGGAGAAACGCATCCACGTTGTGGACTATGATGAGCACGTTCAAGTGCGTATCCCGCCAATGCGTGATGCAAACGGCTATTCGTTGACGGGACGCAGAGCCAAGGTCACCGGTTCCACGGTTTCCCTTTTAAATGTGGAAGATGCCGAACTGGAAGATGCCGATCTTTCGTCGGTAGGGACCGGCAACGAAGTGCTCTACCTGGAAAACGACCGGGCAGCCAGAGATAAGCAGTACCGGATCCTGTCAGTGGATAACGAAGACAAGACGGTCACAGTCTCTGGAACACCCGATATCGGTGCGGGTTCATCACTGTGGGTAATTGGTCCTCCAGTGCCCCTGCGCTTCTATGAGGTATTCCTGCCAGCGCCGGATACCGCCGAGGAAGGAGGATTCGTGCCGTCCCTCGCGGATCCCATCGTTTATGCCCATATCGGGGTCAGCGCTGTGGATGGAAGAGCGCATACGGCAGATGATCCGCGGTGGTCGGAAGAATCGCATGGCGGCTGGGAGCCTGAAAAGCGCTACGGAAATGAGGGGCGCGTCGGCCCGCCGGTCAGCATCTTCCGGGTGCTGCGGGAACGACCCGACGCACCCATCCCGCCGCCCGCGGATTCTGACCGGGTCTACGCCACACCTGCCGACTACCAGGGGAATTCTTTCTACACTTACCGCTGGCAACCGGCTGCGAACCTGAATACCCACATCTTCCGCGCCCTGGACGACTCTGTCTTCAATGTGGACCGGACACACCGAGAAAGGGACCCCTACACACTTTCTGATACGAACGAGGACATTTTTCCGACAGAACTGTCTGGCGATGATCCCGATACTCTCAGGAGGCGTGAAGCGGTTTCGATTGAAATCAACCAACTCAATATGTTCGACCACGACGTTGCAGGGAAAGCCCAGGCATTGGCTTATTATCGCGGGCTTTCTAACGATGCCCTGCGCGTACTGGCAGGATTGCCCGGCAACGAGCGCGCCTTCACACAGATCACCATCCAGCCGTTGGACCCGGACGATGCTGCGACCGCTGACGACCGGTACCCCGATGATCCGGAGGATTACCGACCCGACAGCGACCTGCACATTTACATGGACACCCTGCCGGGCCGCTCCACCAATCGCTATTTCTACCGCGCCGGCTACGTCGATGGCGCCCAGAACCGTAGCCGTCTCAGCCTTGCCAGCCCGCCGGTCTACCTGCCTAACGTGGAACCGCCGCGGGCTCCGGTAATCACCAAAGTTTTCGCCGGTGACCCAAACCCAGAGGCATCTGGAGACAAAAAGATTACGCTGCAATGGGCCTCCAACCGCGAACCCAATTTAGTTAGGTATCTCGTTTACCGCTGCGAAAGCAAGGACGCATCGCGAGACATCCGGCTTATGACGTTGGTGCATACGAAGGACATCGTGCTAGCCGAAACGTCCAGTCAGCTTGCCGCAGTTAGCTGGACCGACTCTGACGTGCCCAGCTTAGTGACCTTGTACTACAGAATCGTGGCCATAGGCGAGGCGTCGAATCTCTCCAAACCTTCCAATCTCGTAAGCGCTCGCGCGTACGATCAGACACCCCCAGAGCCACCAACTTGGATTTTCGCGGCTTGGAGAACCAACGGCATAGCGGTTGAAATGACGTGGCACTCCCCAGACCCGGACCTGAGTGCGATCGTGCTACGCCGGACGTTAGGCACGTGGAAACCTGTATCTCCATGGTTACCACCAGGGGTTTCGTCTTTTATCGATACGACTACATCCCAGGTTGCAGAAAACCGATACCGTTTGCGGGTCCGCAACAACGCCGGCAACGTCAACCGTGACTATCTCGAGATTACGGTTCTTCCATTTGACATCTAATTCGGAGAATCCCTCACATGACACCATTCAGCACGAATCCTGATGACTGGTTCCTAAGCCATGAAGATCTGCCATCATCGAGACGAGATTCATCCGTTTCCATATATTCCTCCAACAACCTCGTCGAATCGCTCGTTGACGGCCAGTCTTATATGCGCGAGCTTCATGATCTGATCCAACGCACGGGTCCGGGGGATCACATCTTCTTGTCCGCCTGGCAGCTGGACCGGGGCCAATGGCTGATTCCCCCCAGTGACGATAGTCGCGTTGATCGAGTATTCCGCGCATCCCATGATCGCGGCGTGAAGCTACGTCTCATGCTTTCCCTCCACCCAGATCCCGTCTTGAGCATGCCGGCGAATATGGCCTCCTGGCTTTACTACACTAATCGCAATCCCATAGAGGGCACCGACGTGTTTGATCCTGAACGGATGCGGTGTATTCTCGATGGACGTACTCCCGGAACAGGGTCGGCTCACCAGAAGTTTGCCGTCGTGAAACAGGGCGATACGTTTCACGCCTTCTGTGGCGGCATCGATTTGGGAGTCAACCGTTGGGACACGACCGCACACGACAGTCCTCCCGGACGTCAATACGCTGGCACGCAAGCCCCCGGTGGCTGGCATGACGTTCAGTGCCAGATCCGTGGGCCGGCCTGCCGAGACCTCGACCTTTCCTTCCGTGAGCGTTGGAACGATCGCCGCCAACCTAGTCGCTTGTTTTCAGACCCTCCACCCGAAATTACAACGACCGAGTTCCCCTTGGCCTCAGCACCGGCAGATGTGGGATCACACCATGTCCAGGTCTTGCGTACCTATGCTTGTGACGCGGACTACCCGTTTGCACCCCGGGGGGAGTTCACTGGGCGCGAAGCATATCTCAAAGCCATATCTCTCGCCTCGGACTACGTCTACATCGAGGACCAGTACTTCGTCTCCCACGAGATCGCCGATGCACTATCGACAGCCTTGAGAACTCATCCTTACTTGCAAGTGATCATTGTCTTAAACGGAACCTGCCCATATCCCGGCGTGAACTCAATTTTCTACTACCACAATAACGCGATACTTAACCAGATTCGCATAGCGGGGGGCGATCGGTTCGCCGCATACTACCTGAGATCTACTCGTGGAGACCCCCGACCGGAGATTTATGTCCACGCCAAGGTGATGATTGTGGATGACGTGTGGGCTTACATTGGCGCGATGAACTGCAATCGGCGCAGCATGACCTATGATGCTGAAATCGGTATTGCGGTTGTTGATGCTACGATAGTAGACGGGGTTTGTCAGTTCGCGAGGGATTTGCGCGTTCAACTCTGGTCGGAGCATCTGGACTTAATGGGGGATGTGGGTTTCTTGACGAACCTGTTTGACGGGTTAAGAGAATGGAACGAACGGGCCGGTCGGCCAGACGTTCATGCTACCGTGCACTCGCCCCATACGACAGATATAACACCAGTAAATTATAGAAATGGTTGGGATGAGGTCTGGGATGCCCTGGACCCTCAAGGGATCTGTCCCGACGAGCCAAGATAGGAGATGATTCAATGACGACCACCGAAGAAGCCATTCGTCTCTTTTGTGAACGAGGCGCCGTACCTCTGTCGGACATGATCGAATCATTGGCTGCGATCCCTTTTTTTCCAACTGATCAACTTAGCTTTCCCTTGCAACTGGATTTCCTGGACAGTGTTGGGGCTACCAACCTGGAAACCGAGGATCACGGGGAGTTTTTCACGGTGAGTGTCACGCTTTTCCTCACCACCGAATTTGAAATCGGACTGCCCGGGCTGGAAGGGTTCACGCTGGTAGCCGGGAGTACGGGTGGGGAGGGGACGGAACTGACTCTTGAGCTGGACTTGGGCGAAGATCACTTTGAATTCCGCCTCAGGGGCAACTTGGCCCTGCGTTTTGCGCGCAACGTTCTCAAGCCCATGCGACAAGGTGCCAATGGTTGGGAGGAGATCCCTGACCGATACAGCGAAATCCGCGTAGAAGGAGCAATTGGGATTGATGGTGAAGGTGATATCTCAGTGGAAGGATTCAACGCCGTGGATTTGCCACCGTCCATGATTGCAGACACCGGCTTGATTATAGAGGTCGATGATCTGGCGCTGATTTTGTCAAGCAAGGTAGACTTGCCAGAAGAACTACCGGATGAAATTGGACTTGGCTGGCGGGGTGTGTTTGTCCGGCAAGCAGCCGTGCACTTCGCCGACCCCTTAGACCTCCCGATTGAAGACCTCTTTTTCCAGAATTGCTACATAGGTAGTGGCGGATTCACCGGCGACACATTGATGACATGGGATAGGGATCCACCAGCCTGTGAGATTGGCTCTGTCGCCTTATCCCTGACGAAGCTACAATTTGGCTTCCGACAGAATATTCCAACGCATTCAGAGATTAGAGGTAGAATCACGCTACCTTTTTTCGATGAACCGTTGGATGTGGAGTTGGGAATCGATGCAGAGGGAGGGTTTACCTTCGCACTCGGCAATGAAGACGGCCTGTATATGCTCACCAAGAAGGGCATCCTGGAACTGGAACTGGAGAGCGTGGGCTTCCAAGTCGTAGATGGTGTGGTCACCTTCAAGCTCAGTGGTCGGATAACCCCTCTCTTTGGCGGTTTCGACTGGCCGGGCTTTAAGCTGGACGAACTTTCCATCGACTCCGAAGGTAACGTCAAATACGAAGGTGGCTGGATCGACCTGCCCGACCAGTACAGCCTGGACTTCAATGGCTTCCAGATCGAGATCACCCAGCTGGGCTTTGGCAAGAGCGACGACGGCGGCAAATGGATCGGCTTCTCAGGGGCGCTCAATCTGGTGGAGGGACTAACGGCCGGCGCCTCGGTCGAGGGCCTGCGCATCACTTGGTATGACGACCACCGCCCCACCAGGATCACGCTCGAGGGTGTCGGTGTCGAGCTCGAAGTGCCCAATGTGCTGCGCTTCCAGGGCTCCGTTTCCTATCGTGAGTTGGTGGTCACTACACCAGAAGGTTTAGTCGAAACAGTGCATCGCTTCGACGGCGATATTACGCTGGACCTTCTGGCGCTTGACCTGCAGATCGAGGCCACCCTGGTGATCGGCTCAGCCCGGAGTGAGGCCGGCGCCTATACATTCTTCGCCATCTACCTGGGAGTGGAGCTGCCCACCGGCATCCCCCTCTGGAGCACCGGCCTGGGCCTCTACGGTGTGGCCGGTCTCTTTGCTCTGCACATGGAGCCCGACAAAAAGGACGACGAGGAGTGGTACGGGATCGGACCCGGAGAGGGCTGGTTCAAGCGGCCGGAGATTGGGGTCGCTGACCTGACGAATAAGTGGATCAACCGGTATCAGAGCCTGGCCCTGGGTGCGGGCGTTACCATCGGTACGGTGGCAGACAACGGCTACATCTTCTCAGGCAAGGTCCTGCTGGTCATCGTCTTCCCTGGCCCGATTATCTTGATTGAAGGCAAGGCCAGTCTGCTCAAGGAACGTTCCAGCCTGGACGAAGAGCCCGTCTTCCGAGCCCTGGCAGTGCTGGACTGCCGGGCCGGCACATTCCTCGTCGGGCTCGATGCCCAATACAAATACGACGAGGACGAAGGTCGGTTGATCGATATCCACGGCAGTGCCGAAATCTTCTTCAGCCTGAGCGACCTCTCCGCCTGGCACCTCTACCTCGGCGAGATGGAGCCTCGCGAAAAGCGCATCCGCGCCGAAATCATCTCCTTCATCGAAGCCAATGCCTACTTTATGCTGGATGCGCGCCAGTTGGCCATGGGCGCCTGGATCGGTTACGACGGGAACTGGCGGTACGGCCCCGTGCGCGTCATTTTGGAAGCGTGGTTGGAGGGAAATGTCCTGATCAGCTGGAAACCGGGCTTCTTCCATGGTGACGTCTGGCTCCATGGCAAACTCGAGATCAGTATTTTCGGTATTGGTATCGGCATCACCGCAGATGCCCGGTTCGCCTGCGACGTGTACGATCCTTTCCATATCCTGGCCGAATTTCGGATCGTTCTCACCCTGCTCTTCTGGGATCTGGACTTTGGGTTCACCCTGGAATGGGGTCCCGAGCCCATCCCGCCACCACTGCCGCTGCCGCTCAAGGAAATTGCGGTCGAACATCCCAAGGTGAGCACCAGCTGGCCGTTACCGCGGGGCGAACTTCTGTTGCCCAACTACGATCGGGAAGGCTTTCGTCAGGACCCGGATGTCAATCCTGACACCATTGACGACATGGAACCTGACGACCTGACCAGGGGCCTGCCGATCGTGCCGATGGACTGCCGACTTTCTCTTGCCTTCGGCCGCTGCATGCATGACGATGCTTGGATTGGCGGGAATATTCAGCAGCCTGATCCGGAATGGGAACGTATCGGCGATCCGGAAAAAGACGAAGGTCCGGTGCGGGTGCGCTACGGGCTAAAAGAAGTGACTCTTGAAAAGTGGGGCGGCGATCCGAGCACCTGGACTACGGTGGCGCGCAATTTCGCCAACATGACGAGCGCGGGCCCTCCCCAGGTTTGGGAGGTGGAGGAAAATGCGGGAGGTGTCGAGCACCTGTGTGGTTCCTGGGCACCCTTACCTAGCGAGGATGGAGAATCTGTAGCGCAGACCAAGCTGATGCTTTGGTCCAAAACGCCCTTCGACTACACCCGTCAGGCAGGCTCGGCGTACGACGAGTGGTTTACCGATCGCTTCTCCGAATACCCGTGTCTGCCCATACCTCCCGATCAGGAATTCTGCTACGACTTTCAAGGACTGGATCCCGATCGAGGCCTGGCCTCCCCTTGGGTTCATCCGAACGAAAACGACCTAGTGTTTTATTGGGAGACGCCAAACGATCCAAGCGTCACCGCCCTGAGCGCACCCATGGAAGGACGGACGCAGGCTTTATGTTTTATCGACCCGGGCAGAATCGTCATCCATTTTCCTCAGGCAGCCAAGTCGGTCCGGCTATTCTTCATCACCAGGCCCGGCCGGCCATCCGGCCCCTCCGAAGGGCAGCGCCGCGTCAAGATCAAAGGCTACGATTCGCAGGGAAAACCGATCGACCAGGTCCTCGTCGACGCCAGATCGGGTGCAAGGACAGTGAAAATCACCAATGGTGAGATCACACATGTTGCCTTCACATCCGAGGTGGCCATCTGCCTGGTGGCTGTGTGCATCACAGTCGGACCGAATGCCGGCGAGATCACACTGCGGGAAGAGATGGAGCGGCATCTGAGAAACGAGCTTGCCCACTGGTCCCAGACTGAGGACGTACTGGAACCACATTCGACCTATCGGCTCAAGGTAGTGACCATGATCCAGGCAAGAGGAGAAGCTGAGCTGGGGCACTACAGTACAGACCCAGAACAAACAGAATACGCCTACTTCCGCACCGGTGGACCGCCAGGTCTGACCAGGCTCACCCTGCCTGTTGGCGCCTCGCTGGAAGCCGCCCAGCGCAACGAGAATAACGAATTGATCACCATTGACCCGAACGGTGACCTCGATGAAGTTCCCGAGGAAGAGCTGGAAGGTCTTGAGCCTAGCCGGCAGCTGCTGCTCGAAAGCGGCCTCAATGATCTTACACCCTATGTGCGCCAAACCATCCCCGCCACCGTGCCCGCGCCCGGAGAGAAACCTCCACTACCGCGCCCCGTCTACCGCGCCTACGACGTGGGGGTGGAGTTCAATGAGAACTATGTGGACCTGATGTATCGGCTGGAGCGACGTGACCTGGGCCTTTACCTCTACGACAGCAACAACCGACCCGTGCGAGACGCCCAAGGTCGGCTGATCGTTCTTTGCAACCACTGGGGTGAAACGGAGCAGCTCTTCCTTACAGAAAGTGAAGAGCGTTGGATCACGGTAGTCAATGCCAGTGAGTGTGTGAGCCTGGATCCTGAGGTTATCCCTCACGGCAATATCCTGACCAGCGCTGCTGAAGGACAGGTTCTTGAGCCGGATACCCTCTACGAGGCACGGTTAGTGCCATTACTGTTGCACGAGGACTTCAGCTCCTATGAATCAGGCGCCTATGCCGAGGGCCCTTCTGGTGCCCTGGATGGGTGGCGGGTGATCGACGAGGGGACGATTGGGGGCGCCTCCCACTGGGAAGTCCAAGGTCACCCGACACTCGAAGGCGAAGTTGAGACCGTCTCCGAATCGCTAGTCACTCTGTCCGTTGAAGGTCCATCCGCACTGGATCTGTCCGTCCTGAACCCGGACTTTGACGTCATTCTGTTGACTGCCGACACGGCGCGTCCATCCGGCCTCTATCACATTGTTTCCTTCGACAATACGGCTAAAACCGTTACCGTAGATGGCGAACCGGATCTCAACGGCGGGTCGTCGACCTGGAAAATTCCCCAGCTCAGCGCGCTTATTCAGACCTCAAGACATTGGGGCGGTTCAGCCGAGGGTGCTGATCCGGTGAAACCGGGGACAACTCTGTTGCGTGACGACGATCCGGCTCTGCCGAGTGATCATCCTGACCAGCCCAGTAACTGGTCCGACTATCGTTTTAGCGCTTACATACGTTCCACAGACTTTGATGCCCTTGGGGTGGTCTTCCGCTATCGGGAGGTGGGAGGACGTAAAGATTACTACCGCTTCTCAATGGATCGTAAACGCACGTATCGGCGGCTGGTGCGTGTAATTGGTAAGGTGCATACCATCCTGGCTGAGGACGACTTTGTTTACAGTCAGGATCAGGATTACTTAATAACAGTCGAAGCGGTCGGGCCTTCACTGCGTGTATACCAAGACGGTGAATTGGTGTTTGCCGTGACCGATAATACAATCCCTCAGGGCAGTATCGGTCTTTATTGTTGGGCGAATCAAGGCACCCGGTACAGCAACGTACGTGTAGACGATTATCGGCGAGAAGCGCCGGTGGCTTATCGTTTTAAGTTCACCACCTCGCGTTTCACAAACTTTTTCCACCATGTGCACAGTTTCCAGGACGAGACCTGGCTTGTTGACCTCACGGAAAATGCTTCTCGCCCGTCAGGCGAGCAGATCGAGACTTGGTTCGACGAAACGGTTGAGATTGGCGGGACGAAGGCATCAGAAGTGCCATCTGAATCTGAGGCACGCGCCTATGAGTCAATGGCGGAAGTCGTGCTCGGTCCTGCTGCACTGCAAAATTCGCCCCAGGTTGAGGTAACACGGGTTGTCGGGACTGGTATGGAGCCCGAACGCGAGGCACTGGCTCTTCTGGTCCGAAGTCCGGAACCCATTGACTGGAAACGCACAGCGCTGGAAATCCTGCGGACGGATCGATGGATGCCGCTGCCGACACAACCCGCTGCCGTCAAGCTTACCGATGTCACCTTCGGGACGACACAACCCAACGAAGAAACCGTGACCCTGCTCTTACGGGAGGCAACAGATCTCAGCGGCCATAGGATCGAGTACCTTCAGCTTCCTGCTCCTATTCTTGAACCGGGAGGGGATCCTGTCTTCTTCGCAGATGAGTTCGAGGACGGTGCCCAGGGCTTACTCTTTCACGAGGAGTTTGGGCCCAATGCCTTAGATCACTATACAATTGTCGATGAGGGCTTGCACCTGCGTCCCTCTGCTTGGTCCGTGAGTGATAGTCACCTCGTGCAGACCAGCCGCATTTACGGGGGATCGCTCTTGGGGAGATATCCCCTAAAACCAGGTACTATGGCGCTGACCGGCTCTCATTCGTGGGCCAACGTGCGCATTCGGGCCACTCTCCGCTCGGAGAGTGATGATGCCATAGGTGTGGTCTTCCGTTATCGGGATGCCGACAATTACTACCGTTTCTCCATGAACTCCCAGCGGCGGTACCGACGGCTTATCAAGAAAGTGAACGGCACCGTGAGCGTCTTGTGGGAGGATAGAAGAGTTGCTTACGCTCGGGGTCGTTCCTATAACTTCGTGATCGATGCCTACCAAGGACGGTTGCTGGGTGTATTGGACGATGTTTTCCTGTTCAACGTTCAAGACGCCGACCTCAGGGCCGGGCAAATCGGCTTTTATTGCTGGCATAATCAAGCAGCCCACTTTGAGGGCTTGGAAGTCGAACGGTTGGAAGCCGACCCGCTTTTGTGGCAGCCGGTCTTTGCCGACCTGAGCGAAGTGACCGTCGTCGACGAGGAAGGCACGATTAAGGGACCGTCGGCGTGGGCCATGGAGGGTGGCACGCTCATCCAGACATCCAATATTCGCGTACCGGGCTCTCCGCTATGGCAGAGCACGTACGCCTTGGGCGGCCGTTCCGAGTGGCGCGATGTCCTGATATCGGTCCAGTTGCGCTCGGATGACGACGATACTATCGGGCTGATGTTCCGCTATCAGGATGGCAAAAATTACTATCGTTTCTCCATGGATCATGAGCGTAGCTTTAGGCGCCTGGTCAAAGTGGTCGATGGTGCCATAACCGTCTTGTGGCAAGACAGTGAGCCATACTCTGTGGGCCAGACCTATGAGCTTACCGTGCATGTAGTAGGCCGTGAACTGCGCGGTTACCTGGACGGTGAGAATTTATTCACGGTCTATGACGGGGACCTGAAACATGGACGGATTGCGCTTTATTGCTGGGCCAATACCGGTGCCCGGTTCGAACGGGTCGTGGTAATCGATCAGACCCGGCGTGTGGGCCGATGGAGAATTGTGGACGAAGGGAGCACCCATGGACCATCCGTTTGGAAAACGTCCAACGGATCGCTCGTGCAAACCTCAAACATCCATGGTGGTTCATTATCCGCAACAGATCCGATCAAACCAGGGACCTTCGCGGTTGTCGGCGACTCTGCCTGGAACGACTACCGATTGACTGCCCGGTTGCGCTCAGATGACGATGATGCTATCGGTCTTATGTTCCGCTTTGTGGATGAAGACAACTATTACCGACTATCCCTGGACAGGGTGCGAGGTTACCGACGATTGATCAAAAAGGAGCGGGGAGTGGTCACCTCGCTCTGGGAGGATGACGGTACTTTTGCCATTGGTGAACCCTTTACTTTGACGGTGGACGCCGTTGGGTCACAGTTGAAGGGGTATATGGGTGATGTGCGGATGTTCGAGGTGATGGATAGCACCCATGCCGTAGGACAGGTGGGACTTTACTGTTGGGGCAATACCGGCGCCCGTTTCGAGCAGGTCGAAGTGCGCCGCCCATCCCTGGAGGCTTTCGCCTTGTTCAGCGACCGCTTTGCCGAGGGCGATGCCTCGGATTGGACCATCATTGATGCAGTACCGGATGATGAGGTAGTAGCGGCACCCTCCGATTGGATTGTGGAAGAAGGGGCCTTCCACCAGCGTAGGATCATTTGGACCCGTCCAAATGATCGAGATACCCTGAGCAAGAAAGGAACCCATGCACTCGCTGGTGACCTCGCATGGACGGATGTGGTCGTTACTGTGCGTTTGCGTTCCAAGGACGATGGTGCGTTGGGTATTTTGTTCCGCTATACTGACGAGCAACATTACTACCGCTTTTCCATGGATTGCGGACGCGGCTATCGCCGGCTGGTAAAGAACGTGGACGGAATCTTCCATCTCTTGTGGGAAGATGATATTGTCTATGAAATTGACCGCACTTACGATCTCACGATTGTCGCAGTTGGGCATACTCTGTACGGCTACCTGGACGGCATACCTGTGTTCGTGGTGGAAGACGACGATCTCCCGCGTGGGCGCATCGGCTTTTACTGTTGGGGCAACCGGGATGCGTGGTTCTCCAATATACGGGTTTTTCCGGCCATTCTGAGGTTCGATGAATGGTTGTTAAACGAACCCTTCGATTTTCCGGTTGTCGGCCGCTGGACCTTTATCGACGAAGGTGACCGGGAAGGACCGTCGCAATGGGAGGTAACGGACGGTGAGCTTCGCCAGACGAGTAATATCTCCGGCGGCGCGTTTGACGGCAGCGTACCGGACAAACCGGGAACTTGTGCCATTGCCGGCGATTCTACCTGGCATGACTATCGCTTCATCGTAAGGCTCCGCTCCGATGATGACAACGACGCAATCGGTGCAGTGTTCCGATATCGGGATGAAAATAACTACTATCGTTTCTCCATGGACCATGCCCGCAGCTATCGTCGGTTGATCAAGAAGGCCGCCGGCGTGGTGACGGTTTTGTGGGAGGACGACGATCAATATGTCGTTGGACGGGATTATATCCTAACGATAGATTGTTTAGGCAAGCGTCTGAGGGGTTATCTTGATGGTATACCGCTCTTTGACTTGAGAGATTCAAGCCTGCCTACAGGGCGGGTCGGGCTTTATTGCTGGGGAAATTGGGGTGCGCGTTTTGCCGAGGTGCAGGTCGCCGCACCGACGTGGGTTTCATATTATCAATTCGGTCGAGAGCAACGGTTGCCTTCAGGAACACGCGTGAAGGTGTTCGCGGGCAATGCAATGTCCGTTGCACTCGAAGAATCTGGTGTAGTTTCCCTATTTATTGCATTGCTGGATGAAACCGGCCGGTTGCGACTGCCTGCCGACGGGGTTGATATGTGTCTAATCAGATCTGACCAGTCAGTGTTGCATGCAAAGCGCTTTTTGCCCGAGCACGCCTACACTTCCGTTGAGGGGCGTCTGCTGCGCAAGGCGGACGGTACTGGTTTTTTCATCACAGTGTCCCGATTTGCATCAGGGCAATACCGTTTGAAAATAATCTATCGTCGCAATAATCGCGGTGCTGATCCTGATAGTCAGGTCTATAGCGAAGCAGGAAACCGGGAACCGGAACTCGTCAGCGTCGATATCCCATGGCAGACAAATTAAAGTAGTACCGCCGGGTCCATTGGGTGTTCATTCCAATCGTCAGGTAATAATATTTAAAAATGGATATCTCCAACATTATGTGGGTAATAGTTTGCCTGGATCATCGGAAATCCTGTCCATAAAGCCAGATCGTGAGATTCCATGTTCCGTGATATGTTCCAGAACAATGAAGTTACCCACACGATGTTAAAGAGAGTCTTAAGAATATATACCCGCAATAACTACATACCAAATGACCGAACAACGCAATAAAAGACAATTCAAACCCGGAAAAAACGTATCCATTCACTGGTGTCCGGGCTGCAATCTCCCGCTTATCAGTTTCGAGTGTGCACTTTGCAACTCGACGGGTCAGCGAATTGAACTTGGACCGCCCGGAGATGTGCGATTTTGCTCACACTACGAGCGCAGTATCCTTCATGATATCCTGACTACCTGCTACGGTATTGACCCTCTTGGTGAGCGTATTGTCCTGCTAAATAAAATCGGTGGTGAGGACAAGACCGACCAGGTAATCGTGGACGCTTTGGTGTTTGGGATACTACGCTTTGACCTGAAAACCCTGGACTGGCAGTTCGACCTTTCAATGGATGGGGCCGCCCTCATGGCACAGTATACCAGGCACAAGACCGTTGAGCTGTCAGATGTTCCCGGCCATCTCAGCGGTAAGACCGTTAGTTCTGATATGATACAATGGTGTTCGGATGATATCAAGCAGGGTGATGGTATCATTGTCAGAAAGGGCACAATGACGGGTGTGGGTTTTGCACTGCTGGATGCCAAAGCGATGGGGCAAACCGCCACACCTGCACTCAGGATCAGGAAGATTGGTAAAAGCCGGGCCAGGTTGAATGATGTGGTTCCCTCAATGGACAAAGTGGTCAGGGCCAACGCGCCTGCCATCAAACGCCTGGGCAAGAATGCCATGAACACTATAAAGGGCATGGCCAACCAGCAGGAGTACCGGGACAGACCCGTGTATATGTCATTCAGCGGCGGTAAGGATAGCCTGGTGGTGCTGGACCTGACTAAAAGCGCATTGAAACACAGCCCTAAGGCATATTTCATCAATACAGGCCTGGAATTTCCTGAGACTGTGGAATATGCGCGAAAGTTTTGCAATGATAATGATATTGAACTGGATGAACTGGATGCAGGGGACGTGTTCTGGCAGCATTTGCCTGACTTTGGGCCCCCTGCCAAGGATTACAGGTGGTGCTGCAAGGTCTGCAAGCTGGCCCCTGCAGGTGGGATACAAGAGAAGGGAAATTACCTGACCATTGATGGAAAACGTAAGTATGAATCATTCAGCCGTGCCCGCATCCCTGCGACTGAGGCGAATCCCCTGGTGCCGGGGCAGGTGAATGTGTACCCCATCCGCGACTGGCGTGCGCTTGAGGTGTGGCTGTACATACACTGGCGGGGCCTGGAATATAATCCCCTGTACGACATGGGGTTCGAGCGGGTGGGCTGCTGGCTGTGCCCGGCGGCCCTGGGTGCGGAATTCCAGCGCATGCTTGAGCTGCACCCTGATCTGTACCAGAGGTGGGATACATACCTGCGGGACTGGGCCAAGCGCCTGGGACTCCCGGGCGGGTACATTGACCACGGGTTCTGGCGCTGGAGGGAGCATCCTCCTAAGATGCGATTGCTGGCCCGACAGTTGGGTATTGATATTGTCCCGCAGGAGATAGGGGATGAAGCTGAGGCTGAGACTTTCAGGATAAGGGTGGTTTCGGGCATATCTCCATGCAAGGCCGGAGGGTACAGTATCGAGGGCACTGCCAGGGGGGTCAGGCCTGTGGATGCTGTTGAAATGATGAGGATGCTGGGTGTGGTCCGTTATTCGGAGGAACTGGGTGTGATGGTGGTCCAGACTGGTGAGGGGAGTGTGAAGCTGTACACGGATGGTACCTTCCAGGTCACTGCGGGGGACAGGGGGACGGCTGAAGAGCTTTTTGAAGCGGCTGCCAGGCAGTTAACGAGGGCGGTGAAGTGTACGGGGTGCGGGATATGCAAGAAGGCCTGCCCGAAAAAAGCTATTAGTTTTGAGGATGGGCGTATCAGGGTGTCGGAGCAGTGTGACGGGTGCGGGGTGTGCGATGGGGTGTGTGTTGCTGTTCGGTATGTGGGGAGGATTTTAGAGGGGTAGTTACGGAGCCCTGATTTGAATACGGCTTGATGGCGCGGTTCTCTTGCTCCTGTCATTTTCGTGTACTTGCGCCTGATTCTTGAGTGTTTTGGGTGGGGTGCGGTTGATTTTGGATTGTTGAAGCGTTACGAACTCCCGATCGAGGTAGGTAACATCAGTGTATATGTATGAGTCCTCCTATCGTTTTTTGTTTTTTTGCTTTATTAGTCTCAAAAATCCACTTTGATACCTAGCAATTTTTCAGAATCTGATTCATCAGTTAGAGTTAATACTATATTCTGGTTGATAATTTTTTCAAATTCATCATCTTTTATATGTTTTTTGATTTCATCAAGCTGATTCTGATTTACCGTTGCAATATACTGCTTATTTGCTTGTGCAAATTTTTGATAAACGGTTTTAAACATATCTGCTTTTTGTCTTTCATCAGTGCCGTCAAAAAGCCTGCTATCATGAAAAATAAAATCGATATTATGGTTATGTCCCTTAAATAGTATCGTTAAGTCATAACAGAATATTTTAACATTATTGATGCCGTCAGAACTATCGGATTCGATTTTAGCATCAATATTAAACTGCAACTGATTTTCCCCATCATTACACTCTATGGTAAGGCCTGCCACGCTATCAGGATAGAATATTTTCGCAAGCTTTCTAAAATAGTCTCGCAATACAACCGTATCAGGTTCGATTTCTTTTAAATATTGTTCTGTAACTTCGGTAAGCTCTATAAAATCTTTCTCAGACTGCCTTTCTTTAATTTTGTATTCAAACTGAAGTTCCTGATATTTTTTGAGACTATCTCGCTCCGCTTTCAATTCTGCATTTTTATTACTAAGGCTTACAAAAATGTCTAGGGCCTGGTGCTCTCCAAGATACTTCATGAGATCATTAAAATCGTTCTGTAGTTTTTCAACACCTGTTTTTTTATTTCGCTGCTCCAGTTTTAGTTTATTTTGCTGTTCAAGTAATCTTCTTTTACGATTGGATATTAATTTTTCATAAAATACTTCCAGCTCATCCAACGTTTTTATCATATTTTCAGGAAAATGAATCTTTGATTCCCTGTAAATGGCTTTGATATTCTCTTTATTTATGTCAGGGGATTTTTCGAGATTTTTATCAATATTCTCGATATTGTTTTGCAGCATTATAACGCGATTATTTAATGAAAATAGTTCCTTCTCTACCCGATCTGCTTCCAACTGGACGTCGTTATAATCCTCTGCTACTTTGAAATTACTTAAATTGTCATCAAGGTGTTTTATCCGCTCTTCAAGGTCAACAAGTGTCAAATTAACATCCTTATTTCCAGTAAAAAAATCTTTTAACAACGAATCATTTTTAAAATTTTTTTCAAGATTTTTTACCAGATCCTGCTCTTTTCTTATTGTATATTTTTTTTGCGCAAGAACAACATCGAGTCCTAGTAAAAAAGCATTAGAAAGTAATGCCTGATAATCTGTTTTGGATTTCCCTGGCTTATTATAAGCCACGTAGGACTCTTTTTTCGGTCTTATAAAAAAAGGAATCAGGGAACGAAAAGTTAAGAAGGAAATATCTTCAGGAATCTCAAAACATAATGATTTCATCTTTTCATTGAATTTTTTAACAGAAATTACTTCGTTATTTGAGATTGTCGGAAAAGTACCTGAAAAGCGCCTAAATTGAAACTTCCAGAAATATTGTTTAACCTAAATCACTATGCTGCGCCCGGTCAAGTTTATACAGTAAAGCTGAAATATTCGAAAATAAGGCTTTTCCGACAATCTCTATTTAGTGTAATCTTTTTAGGGTTATTTGTTGCCCTTTTTGCAGTATATTTTTCATTGTCTATTTCAAATTCAACAAAAAATTCCCATTCAGGTAACTTTTCACAAAATGTTTTATAATTTTTAGCATCAGCTCCGAGACAAAAATGGATAATACGCACCAACAAGGATTTTCCAACACCGTTGTAGGTTTTTCCCTGTTCACTCGAACCTGGATTTTTTTGTTTTGCAACAACAAAACTAAGTCCGGTTTTATTAAATTCAACCGTCTTAAAACTCGGTTGATTGGAATAAACTTTTATTAAGAGCATTTTATTACAACCCCATCCTGCTCTTTAACGGCTCCAATTGAATGAAGAAAGACGATTGTAAGTAATAGATTGTCAAAGCTATGTTTAGCGTAGTATAGCTTTTTGTTAAAATCATTTTGATACTGGTTCCATAAACTATCAATCGATTCAGGAGATTCTAATAGAGTCAAAATATAACTGCCAAACCCAAGCAATGATTCCGAAAAATTTGTGTGCTTCGTTGGGATTATCATTCTATTCCCTCCTGCATAGGTTCTTCAAAAATATCACAAGTTTCAAAATATTTTGACATTATGACTATTACTGAGGTTTGATACATTTGTTCTGCTTTCGGGCTTGCAGAATTAACAATAGCCCAAAATAACTCGTCTCCACTTTTGTTTTCTTTTTCTTGCGAATAAACCTCATTCATTTTATCTCGTAAAGAGTCAGCGAGAAAATCACTGTTGTCTTTCAAATATTCATCTAAAGAATGTAATTGAAAACAACCGTTACTGAGTAATTGGGATACAGATTCAGACAAAACGTTTAATTTTATTTTTTCATTCCAGTTGGGTAGTACTATTCTTAATTTACCATTCTTGTTCAAGGTTAATTTCATAATATGCCCGATTACTTCATTTAGGATTGAATAGTCTAAATGCTTAATATAGGCAGGGTCAGGAATAAATCCGGTTATTGATAATATCTGGTCATCATCAAGCTTAAAAAGAGTGTTTTCAATGTCTTTTGCAATTAGAAATCCGGCATTGTTCAGATTTTGCGATATTTTTATCTCTTTGATTATTTTCTCACAATCAGCATTTACACCTTTGTATTTATCATTAACAACAAAATAAAATTCATTTACAGGAGACCATTGCGTTTTCAAACCATAAAAATCTTTTTTTAACTTACTTAGAACATTTTTGTACGACTTTCGTATATCTTCAGGAGCATAGACCTGATAAAATATGCCCTTGGTTTTTATGTAACCATCGTTCTTTCTGTCGCCGATATTTCCCCACGGTTTTATCTGTTGAAAATCTGCTTCTGCATAATACATAATCGCACTGAATATATCTTCAAATATCTGGCCGTCAGCCTTTAAGATTTTATTTTGGAATAATTTTCGAGCAAACGTTTTTTCTTGAACATTCATCTTATTTTCACCTCCGCTATTTTATTTTTAATAATCTCAAATTCTTCTTCATAGTAATGCAATTGTTTTTCATTTACTTTTTGTTCATACTGGCACTTACTAGTGAAAATCTTTGGGCGTTACAATACTTCCAAACAGCCATAAATTGCATCTTTTATGTTATCCTGTGCCTCTTTAATAGTCCTACCTTGTGATATACACCCTGGAATGGAAGGACATTCCACAACATACCATCCATCTTCTCCCTCACTAACCACTACTTTATATCTCAATTATTATTCACCCTTTAGGACTTGTTTTGAATAATTAAAATACTTTCTGTTTGAAAAAGTTTTGATCTTGATAAGAATGCGGGGTGAGGTCCGTTATTTGGAGGAACTGGGTGTGTGTTGGTGGTCCAGACAGGTGGTGGGAGTGTAGCTGTACATGGATGGTACCTCCAGGTCACTACAGGGGACAGAGGGACGACTGAAGAGCTCTTTGAAGCTACGGCCAGGCAGTTTGACGAGGATGGTGAAGTGTACGGGGTGTGCGGGATATGCGAGAAGGCCTGCCCGAAACATGCTATTAGTTTTGAGGATGGGCATATCTGGGTGGGGGATGAGTGTGATGGGTGTGGGATGTGCGATGAGGTGTGTGTTGCTGTTCGGTATGTGGGCAGGATTTTGGAGTAGTAGATACGGGCCCCTGACTTGAATAGGGCTTGGTGTTGTCAGTGGAATTGCTTTTGGAAAGCATAGGAAACGATTACGAATACATTATAGTTCGTCCAGCGAAATGAACTCATCATTTTCAAGTATTTTGTTCCATCGTTTGTCCAACCTTTTCCAGCCCGCTTCTTTGATGAGCTTTCTGATTATATTGTTGTAGCTCTCACCCTTTTCCCCAAATTGACGTAATATTTCTTTTGTTTCCGAAGATACAGCTATTGTTGTAGCAGACATTGTTAATTGCCTATAATTCCTGTAGGTAGTATATCACTTATAGTATTTGCATAGTGAAGCAAATACCAACTTTACTTATGATTCATCCATCTGAATGTTGAATACGACTTGATGGCGCGGTTCTCTCGCTCCTATCTTTTTCGTATACTTGCGCCTGATTCTTGAGTGTTTCAGGTGGGGTACCGGTTGATTTTGAATAGTCAGATTGTCAACGACCCCGGATTGCTTCGCCAAATCCAGGCCATCATAACGAATGCACATTTAAATAATTGTTCCAAAAGTGCTAAATTTCTGCACATTATTTCAAGCGCAGGTTTAGAATATGAAAAAAAATTCAATCATTTTGGAGTTAAGAAAAAATGAACTGATAGTCAAACGTTGCGCCGGCACACCCAACCACAGCAGAGCTGGCCGAATAAGAAAGAGCGATTACTCGCTCTCCCTCTTCTAAGAACGGAGCGTGCGACTTTAACCGCACTCCGCTCAAGTCTTCCATAACCCTTGTCGGGCAGCAGTTATCATTTCGATAATTGCTTTTGTAATTCCGGTCTGCAGCCTATTAACACATTAAGCGTCTGTGAGTCTCTCGCTTTTCAGCGTAGTTGAGTATCTCACATTGATAGGTTTGCCTCCATTCATACAATGGAACACCACTGGTAAGTCAGCACCCTTTCGGGCAAAGGCAAATTTTGAACCTTTATGCAATTCATTACAAATTGCCTTTCGCTTTTTACCAATTCCTCTACCCTCTGAGCCATCATTTCCCCTTACGAGGTCATTACCCAGACATTCCGGGAGCACATAGGGCTTACCAAGTTCTACATCACAAATACTTTCAAACACTTTAGGAGCCATCTCTAAGCCGGGAATCATTTGTCCATCTCCCATAATGTACTCCGAGCCACTATAGTCTGATTCCGTACCTTTTGGTGCAAGCGTTTCAGTCCATTTCGCTTGTTTCGTTTTACGACTCTTACAATGATTCAACTTTCGTTTCTCCATGGTGTTTTTATCCTAACAGATTGTTTGATTTAGACTGTCAAATTTCTCCATATTGTCCTGAGGGCCTTACACCCCAGCATTACTACTGACGCATATCTCAGTAGGATTACCCCAAATGGAAGGGGCAGCACAAGGCAATTTATGATGTAACTTCTTGTCACAACGGGGTATAACGATTGAGATGAATTGCTGCCTCATACTGATAGGTAATAAAATGCCTGACTCTGATTCGGTGAAAATCGATCATCTGGTTCTAGGATGAGGTAGAATGTGTAATCGCATTCTTATCGACAATTATATATAAATTTACAGTAAGTTATTCATTCAATAATCTCAGATAAATCAAAAGAATTTGGCAAGCATTGTATAATTATTCTTAATGGAAATAGATATGCAAAATCTAACTGAACAATTAAAGAATCTAACTCCTGAAGTGTTTGAAGATTTATGTGTAGATTTACTTCAAGAGGAGGGTTATGAATTAATAAGAAAGTCTGGACGTGGACCAGATCGAGGAATGGATATTTTAATAAAATCAACAGTTAATTTTGGATTTGATAATTCCGAAATTATGGTTTGGCTCGTTCAATGTAAACACAAATCAAATGATGGATCAATAAAACCCAGTGATATAGGAGATATAATATCTGATGTAGCAAAATTCAAAGCCAATGGATATTTACTCATTACGAATTCTTTACCCAGTACTAGCACTGAAGATAATTTTTATGCATTAAATTCAAATAAGGACATCCCAATCAAAACTTCATATTGGGATAATAGAATTTTGATAACAAAATTACTTCAAAATAGATTAATAATTCAAAGGTATCTGCTTAAAGAAAATGAATTGGAAAAAATAATAATAAAAAATGGTTTAAGTAATCCTTTTAGAGAATTAGTTGCTTTTTCAACAAATGATTCAAATTTATTTTTTGGAAGAAATAATGAAATTATAGATATATTAGAAAGAATCTATAGGCATCCCAATTCAGTATTATTCGGAGAATCAGGAACTGGCAAAACTTCTCTAATAAATGCCGGGCTTATTTCAAAACTGATTGATGAACAATTTATTGTAGTTAACATAAGATGTGGGGAAACACCAATTGATTCTATTAAAGTAGAAATAATTGATGCACTAAGGAAAAATGGATATCCGTATGTAGACCATTTATTAGCTACAACACTTTTCTCCAATTTTATAAATTTATTAAAGCATATTTTAAATGATTTAGATATGAAACTAATAATAATAATTGACCAATTTGAAGAGATTTTCACAAGATCAATCGAAATTCAGCAACAATTACTTATCGAAGGTCTAGAAGAAAATGAAAAAATAAATTTAGAAAAAGGGTTCTTATCATTCTTACTATCTCTTAGAGAAGATTATCTGGGAAAATTATGGGAATTATCAAATAAATTTGGGTATAATAAATTATGGATAAATATTTACAGAATTGATAGATTATCAGAAAATAATGCACTCTGTGCAATTGAAAAACCTTTAACAATTTCAGGTTTTTCAATAGAAAATGAAGTCATACAAAAACTTGTGAGTGATTTAAAAGATTTAGGAAACGGAAGTATTTATCCACCGCATCTTCAGATAATTTGTTATAATATTGTACAATCCGCGATACTGGCAAAAAGAAATACCATCAGTGCCGAGTTAATTAAAGAGTTGGGGGATATACAAGAAATTTTGGTTAGTTTTTTTGATAAAGAATTATTTTCGGGTCTTACTAATATTCAAATATCTATTGCTGAAAATATTCTGGATTCATTAACTGGAAGTGGTGGACTTCGATCGTTTCTAACTTTAGAAGAATTAGTAAGGGAAGTGAACGAAAAGGAAGATGAAGTAAATAAAATTCTAAATCATTTAGTCGATAAACGAATTGTTCATCCAATTGTAAAAAATAATGAATTGATTGGTTATGAACTTGTTCATGATTTCTTATCTAAGAAATTCTTCGAAAAATTAGATGTAGTTAAAAAGAAGATTAAAATCATAATAGAAACTTTTAGAAATACAATGAGGGAATGGAACCGGGAAGGAATGCTTGCAAGCATAGATCGATTAGAAATGTTTTATAATATTCGAATGGAATTAAATCTAGGGTATGATGAATATAAGATGATTCTACAAAGCTCAATAAATTCAGGCAAATATAAATACTGGTTAAATGAAATTGAAGAAAATGAGCAAAAAGAGATTCTCAAATGGATGATTGAAATCGGAAATCATGAACGTGCTAGAAAAGGTGCATTACGGATTTTAACAAATAGATTTGATGATTATGAATTATATGAATTATGTATAAAACTCCTTAAAGATCACAATTGGGGAATTAAATTACTTGCAGCTAAGTTTCTTGGAAATTACGGAGATAAAGATGCAATCCCATATCTGGAGGACATTAATTATTCTTCATATCATGAACTAAATAGAGTGGTATATAATGCAATTGAAAATTTAAAGTAACTATTCAGCCCTTCTCTAATTTTGTCCAACTTATTTAGTTTCTCCAGTTCCGAAACTAAAATATCCACTTTATACACTATCCAGAAA
>CBETWD010000012.1:0-28566 GCA_965539945.1 uncultured bacterium | reverse complement strand
TTTTTCCCAATTTCAAGTTTCAAATTTCACTGCCAAATGTCTTTATCTTATCAGAGAAGTGAAGGCCTGCGCTTACGTCCGCGGGTTGTTATAAGACCTATAATCCAACCAACTATCAGGATCCCGCCACCGGCTAAAAACCACTTTATTCTGCTATTATCCCTGAGATGTTCATTTTCCTGCTCAACTATGGTATATTTATGTTTTATTTCCTGGAATTCCTCTGCTGTTTCTGAAAGGGCCTTCTTGAAATTTAGCACATCTGCAGCATCCTCTTTAAGGCTATCATAACTCTTTCTGATTTGGTCTCTGTCCAGAATACAGGCTTTCAATTCCTGCTCATACTGATTCCGGGCTTCTGAGGCTTCATCCAGTTGTTCACTAATCTTGGTCGTCTGTTTTTTAAATTGATCTCTCTCGACCTGTAATGAAGCGACCACGTTCTTCAAGGGTGGGGAGGCGTTTAAATACCTTTTAGGCATCCAGCCTTTCTTATTATTTGATGTACGTACCATGGCCCAGTTCCCGTCCTCTTTCAACAGTTGCACCCGACTGCCGTTTATAATCACGGCAACAACCCTGTACTCATTACCCTTACCACTTCTCAGCGGTATCTCGGCGGTGGGTATTACGTATAGGTATTTAGCCAGAGCTGTTGATGGGACACATAAAAAAACAACAAGGGCGATTGCTATTACGGAATACAACAGCATCAAGTAACCTGGTAGAGTCTTTAAATTCATTTCCATGAGCTTTATAGCCATTACCTCTGTACTCCTAACCCGGACAAGCCGGAACCAAAAAGGTTTGAAGATAAAAAAAGACTGTGTTTCAGAATTTTTTGCCAGAAAAAACGCGAAAATAATTACTAAGGTACTAAAAAATAAAAAACCTTATTTCAACTGTATCTGTAAATTTTGACCAAATATTATATACTATATATGGAGCCGCATGCAAAACTCAAAATTTTGTTCCAGGGCATAGAAAAAATACTTTTCTCAAATTCGAACTACGTGTATGTTTTTTATGCCCATAAAGACTATTTTAGGTTGATTCCCTTGGTATTTGTCTTGCGGCCGGCGGTAAAGAAGGGTTATAAAGAACAGCAGTGTTCTGAATCTAAATCAGCAGGATGCGATCTTTGAGTCATCATCCGTCCTGTTGAATTTTATCATTGATTCATTATGGCAAAATAAACATTAAAAAAAGGAGTGGAGTATGAACATTTTGGCTTTTGGACCCAATGGAAGTGGTAAAGGAACCCAAGGCGCAATTATCAAGGATAAATATAATATCGCCCATATCGAGTCAGGTGCGATCTTCCGGAAAAATATCGGCGAAGGAACAGAACTTGGTTTAAAGGCCAAGGAATATATTGATAAAGGTGATCTGGTTCCGGATGATATTACAATCCCCATGATACTCAACCGGCTCAAGGAAGACGATTGTAAGAACGGCTGGCTTCTGGACGGCTTTCCCAGAAACAAAGTCCAGGCGGAAACCCTGGCAAAGGCATTGAAGGACGAAGGTATGGATCTGGATTACGTCTTAGAGATCGTCCTGGACCGGGAGATTGCCAAGCTGAGAATCATGGGTCGCCGACTCTGTGTTAATGATAATAACCATCCCAACCATATTGCGTTTGATGCTATTAAACCTGTGGAAAAAGACGGCAAACTTGTCTGCCGGGTATGCGGCGGTGATCTGCTAACAAGGGCTGATGATCAGGACGAGGAGGCCATCAACAAGCGCCACAACATTTACTATGACGATACGACTGGAACAATGGCCGCTGTCAACGTTTTCAAGGGTCTGGAAGGTCCCAAAGTTATTTCAGTAGACGGAACAGCCTCCATCAAAGAAGTATCCGAAATCATTATGAAAGACCTTCCTTAGAATTAATCAGGATCAGAATTAAATAGAAAAAGCGGAGGCGTTTAGCCTCCGCTTTACAGTTACCAAACTTTAGGCACTTCAAACTCAATTAAATGAAAACTATTTTCCAGCTTCCCACCAAGTCAGAAGTCCGAGCTCAAACTTGTGGCTAAGTTCTTTCTGGAAAGGATAACATCTAATAGTAAAACCTATCCGCCCGCTTGAAAGGCAGAGTAGTGTTCCTTCAAAGACAGATCCTCCTCCTTTTTGCTGCCCACTTACGGAAAGCATTGGTAGTGGATGTCCTTCAGGGATCTCTCCTTTATCGTCCAGTCGTCCAATATACGCCTCAACCCGCACTTCTTCAGGGTCCAGCCCGCCAAGATCCAGTACTGCCTTGATCGGCAGACGATTCCCAACCTTTGGCGATCCGTTGATCGGGACCTGTAAATCAAGTATTTTCACCTTATGCCATACTTCTGATATCTCCCGTTTCCAACGAGACAACTCCCTGGCCTCCTTCCAGCTATCCTGCGCGAACAAGTGCCATTTGGAGATGTTGGGCAAATAAAACTGGCTGGCATATTCTTCCACCATGCGGTTTGTATTGAAGTAAGGACATACGGTCTGGATGGAATTTTTCATCATCTCAACCCATCCATGAGGGATATCATGGGCAGATCTATCATAAAACAGTGGTACTACGGTATTTTCAAGCAGTTCATAGAGAAGCCGACTTTCCACCTCATCCTGGTATTCGCGATCTTCATATTCCTCACCTGCACCTATAGCCCAGCCATTGTTGCCCTTATAGCCTTCACACCACCAGCCATCAAGGATACTCAGGTTGATTCCGCCATTGGCCGGGACCTTCATGCCGCTGGTTCCGCTGGCCTCCATTGGGCGCAGAGGGGTGTTAAGCCAGACGTCTACTCCCTGGACCAGGTACCTGGCCACTTCTATGTCGTAATTTTCAATAAAGACTATATGCTTTCGAAACTCCGGGGTGTTGGCCATTTGCACTATCTTGTGGATGAGTTCCTTGCCGTACTTATCCTGTGGATGGGCCTTGCCACTGAAGATGATCTGTACCGGACGCTCTTCGTCAGTTAGTAACTGCCTGAGCCTGTCCGGATCTCGAAAGAGCAGGGCAGAACGCTTGTATGTTGCAAAGCGCCTGGCAAAGCCTATGGTAAGGGCCTCAGGATCCAGTACCTCGTCAGCCTGCTTCATCTGGTAACCTGGAGCACCTTTTGCTTGAAGCTGCTTTCTGAGCCTTGCCCTGGAAAAAGATATGAGTCCTTCTCTCAGTCTCTCTTTGCTTCTCCAGAGCTCAAAGTCAGGGATTTGTTCGATCCTTTTCCAGACGGCATGATTTGTGGGCTCATCGATCCATCTTGATCCTAAATATCGTCCATATAGCATGGACATTTCACTTGATAGCCAGCCGAGTATATGTATTCCGTTGGTAATATGGGTTATCGGGATCTCATGCTGTGGAATCTGGGGCCATATGCCACCCCACATCTTTTGTGTGACCTCACCGTGAAGCTTACTCACGCCATTGGTTTGAGATGCCATATTGATAGCCAGTACTGCCATGCAGAATTCTTCAGCCTGATCACCGGGGTTGATCCTTCCAAGTCCCAGGAATGCATCAATACCAATGCCCATTTCATCTGCCAATCCTGTGAAGTACCGGCGGATCATTTCCGGCGGGAAGCGGTCTATTCCTGCGGGGACAGGGGTATGAGTGGTAAATACGCTTGTGGCACGCACGGCCTCCAGGGCCACGTCATAAGGCAGACTGTCCCTGCGCATCATCTGGTTGATACGTTCCAGTGCCATGAAGGCGGAATGGCCTTCATTCATGTGGCAAACCGAAGGGCACTGGTCAAGGGCCATTATTAACTTTATTCCCCCCATGCCCAGCACTATCTCCTGTTGGAGCCTGGTTTCAAGGCTGCCGCCATAGAGATAGGAAGTTATCTGTCTGTCTGAACGGGAATTTAATGGGACATCAGTGTCCAGGTTATAGATTTTGACCCGGCCCACATTAAGGGACCAGACCCGTATGTGAACCTCTCTGCCATCAAGCTCCACCTGGACTGTCAAAGGGTTTCCTTCTTTGTCTCTGACCAGGCTTACCGGCATATTGTAGAAGTCATTTGAGGGATAGGTCTCAAGCTGCCATCCATCAGGATTGAGATATTGTTGAAAATACCCGTGTTTATAAAGAAGACCAATTCCTATGAGGGGAAGCCCCAAATCACTGGCCGACTTCATATGATCACCGGCAAGGATCCCAAGCCCCCCGGAATATAGGGGAAGGCTTTCATGTAGGCCAAACTCAGCGGAAAAATAAGTTATTATCCCGTCATCCTGATTCTTGCTGACCTTTTTATACCATGTCTGGGCATGTAGATAGCGTTCCAGCTCCCTCTGCACCTTTTCCATTCTGGCAATAAAGACATCATCCCGCTCAAGCCGTTCAAGCCGGGGTTGCTCAATAGTGCCCAGTAAGGAAACCGGATTGTGCCTGCACTTCTCCCACACATCCCGGTCCATGTCCTGAAAGAGATGGATAGCCTCAGGGGTCCATGTCCACCAAAGATTACGGGCAATAGTCATTAACGGCATCAAACGATCGGGTAGGCTGGGAACGATTGTAATACTTTGAATTGTAGGCATTGTCAGAGAATCCTTATAGTATTCTAAAGGCTGGAACTATTGACTATTTAGTGTCTGAACGGACAGGCCGTTCAGACACAATTTTGAATTCTTAATTTTGAATTTTGAATTAAAAAAAAGGAAATAACCTTAATATGTTAATTGTCCCTGACCTAAACGTTCATGACGAGGCCTTTCGTCACCCCCGAGCATGAAAATTTGCCATCCGCTCGCTATGCTCGCTCGACACACACAGACGAACACAGACAAAAGACCTTATCCACTGGTGAACACACCAGCGGATAAATTGTCTGTGTGTGTCCGTGTGGGTCTGTGGCTAATTCAAAAAGTATTTTCACGGTAAATTGAGAAAGCAAAATTCAGGGTTCCCATTCAGGCACTATTTATGAATAATAAGCCTTCCATCTTCAACGTCAATTAAAACCTTGCCTCCTTTTGAGAGTCCGTGGAATAGGATGGCATCGGATACAGGATCTTTTATCTCCTGTTGTAAAATACGAGCCAAAGGACGTGCTCCAAATTGAGGATCATATCCCTCTTGGGCAAGCCAGGTCCTGGCAGCAGGTGTGATATTCAGTTTGATCTTGCGTCCGGATAACTGCTCCCGGATCTCCCCCAGGAGTTTGTCCACTACTTGCTCCATTGCTGAAACGGTCAAATGGCCGAAAGGTATAACAGCCTCCAGCCGGTTACGAAATTCCGGGCTGAAGAGTTGTTTTATTATATTCTCCCCTTTGTATTTGCTATCTTCCGCCTTTGCACCAAAACCAATTGTCTGGCTTTCCATCTCTCTTGCCCCTGCATTTGAGGTCATAATCAATATCACATGACGGAAGTCTGCCCTCTTACCTGTATTATCGGTAAGAGTGGCATAATCCATAACCTGAAGCAAGATACTAAAGAGATCGGGATGGGCCTTCTCTATTTCATCCAAAAGCAGAATACAGTATGGGTACTTACGAATGGCCTCGGTAAGTAGGCCTCCCTGATCAAATCCAACATAACCTGGAGGCGCACCAATAAGTCTGGCCACAGCGTGCTTTTCCATATATTCGCTCATGTCGAATCGCTGGAAGTGTATTCCAAGCACTGCAGCGGTCTGCCGGGCAAGCTCCGTCTTTCCAACTCCGGTGGGTCCCATAAACAGAAAAGAGCCGATAGGACGCTCAGGGTGAGAAAGACCGGCTCGGGAACGCTTGATGGCTTTTGACAAGATTTTTACAGCTTCATCTTGGCCGAAGACCAAGGATTTTATAGATTCTTCAATTTTTTCAAGACGAAAGCGGTCCGACTGAGTGATAGTCTTTGCAGGCAATCTGGCCATCTTGGCAATTACATTTTCGATGTGACGTGTAGTAACAAGCCTTGACCCATTTCCACCATTGCCAGAAAGCCTCAATACGGATGCTGCTTCATCTATTACGTCAATAGCCTTGTCCGGCATATAACGATCTGTAAGGTATCTACCTGACAGTTCAGCTGCAATTTTCAGGGCACTATCAGTGTATTTTATTCCATGGTGTTCTTCGTAATGTGACTTCAGCCCCTTAAGGATTTTTACCGTCTCTCCCACACTGGGTTCCAGAATCTCTATCTTTTGAAAACGCCTTGAAAGTGCGCGATCCTTTTCAAAAAAATTCCTGTATTCCTCATAAGTGGTTGAACCTATACACCTTAGCTCACCATTTGCCAGGGCCGGCTTAAGAATATTTGAGGCATCCAGAGACCCTCCACTGGTGGCTCCTGCTCCCACAACAGTATGGATTTCATCAATGAAGAGTATTGCCCTGGGACATTTTTTGATCTGGGCAATAACCTCTTTGAGCCTGGCCTCAAACTCCCCTCTGTATTTGGTGCCGGCAAGAAGCGATCCCATATCCAGAGTGTACATTTCTGTGTCTTGTAAAGGCTCAGGCACTTCGCTTTGCTGGATTTTTAGTGCCAGTCCTTCAGCCAAGGCCGTCTTGCCTACTCCGGGGTCCCCCACGTAAATAGGATTATTTTTTCTGCGCCTGCAGAGGACCTGCATTGTACGTTCCAGTTCCACCTTTCGTCCGACAAGCGGGTCAATTCCTCCATCAGCAGCCTTCTTCGTGAGATTTACAGTAAAGGCATCAAGGGCACTTGCCGGTTTTGTTGAGGATTTTGCCTGTTTCCCGGCTTGGGAACCTATCTTTCTTTGGGAATTAATGGTTTGATAAGAATCAGTTTGCTCAATCCCATGTGATATATAATTCAGCATGTCCAGCCTGGTGATTCCCTCCTGATTAAGAAAGTGCGCTGCATAGGAATCTTCCTCGGTCATCACGGAAGCAAGAAGATCTCCTATGTCGGCCTCTTTCTTCTCGGCAGACTGCACATGCATAATGGTTCGCTGGAGCACCCTCTGCAGGATTACTGTGGGCTGGGGACCTTCTTTTCGATCGTCTGACAATTTCTCAAGGTGAGTCTCAAAAAATGTCTCAATTCTGGATTTCAGTCGGTCAGGATTGCCCCCACATGCCATTATGGCATTCTCACCCTTTTGGTGGTGAATTATTGCAAAAAGCAAATGCTCAAGGGATAAATATTCATGATGCCTGATATGAGCCTCTCGAGCCGCTGCACCCAACATTATTTCCAAGTCCTTGCTTATCATTTTTTTGCCTTTTTTAAATTCAAAATTCAAAATTTAGAATTCAAAATTGTGTCTGAACTGCTTTTCCGTTCAGACACTATATATATTCCATACCGGCCTTAAGAGGAAAACCTGCTTCCTTCGCACTTATGTGAACGGCTTTTACCTTTGTTTCTGCAATCTCACTGGTATAATACCCACAAACCCCAAAACCGTTGTAATGCACGTTCAGCATGATCCTTGTTGCCTCTGACGATGATTTATGAAATATATCTTCCAAGATCCGTACCACAAAATCCATTGTCGTATAATCGTCGTTATATAACAAGACCTTACACATGGGCGGTTCCTCGATTTCCTTCTCTGTAACGTCTTCCAATTGGTCTTGATTTTCAAGATCGAGCCGGCCCATTTTTTCGCACTTCCTAATTCTAGTTCGTCATATTTGCAAAATATCTAAAAATATTAAATACTAAGTGTTAAATAAATAGACAAATCTTTTTCCATAATTCAAAATATAACAATTATATTAACATCTTTTACAAGGCTGTCTATTTAGACAATGCTGAATGCTGAATTCTAAATGCTGAATTGTGGAAGAAGATTTAAAAGACATATACCTTTACCTTAATTCAAAATTCAAAATTCAAAATTTATTGTGCGTCTTTATGGTCTCCAGGATACTCAATCAGCATAAGAAATTCCTTGTTGCCTTTTGCTCCGAGGATAGGTGATGGCGTAACTCCTATGACAGTTAGTTTCAATTTATTGCAAAATAAAATTAGTCTATCCAAGACCTCTTGGTGAAGCTTTGGGTCTTTTACTATTCCGCCTTTTCCAACTTTCCCTTTCCCAACCTCGAATTGAGGCTTTACAAGTGCAATAATACGACTCTCCCGATGCATAAATGGAAGAATAGAGGGTATCACCAGCCTGAGTGAAATAAATGACGTATCTATTGTAGCTAGACGTATTTGAGAATCCAAGACGTCAGGAGGTAAATATCGTATATTGGTCCGTTCGATAGGCACAACCCTTTCGTCATTCCTCAAACGCCAGTCTAGCTGACCGTAGCCAACATCCACTGCGTAAACCTTTGATGCCCCTTTCTGGAGCAAACAATCTGTAAATCCTCCGGTAGATGCCCCGACGTCCATACAAACAAGACCGTGAACATCCATTGCAAAGTACTCGAGTGCGTGCGCAAGCTTCAGTCCACCACGGCTCACATAGGGATTCAGGTTTTCCGCAAGCTCTATTTGAGCATCAGCAGAAAACCGGTGCCCTGCTTTATCAATGATGTGTCCTTCAACTCGCACCTTGCCGGTACTGATGAGAGCTTGGGCTTGATTTCTTGAAGTGGCAAGCCCCTTCTGCAATAAAAGAAGGTCAAGCCGTAATAATTCTTTTGCCAAAACAGGTAATTTTATGGTAGCTCTTAGGTTAAAGTAGTATTTAAAATATTAAAACAAATTGAGGAATTGAAGGATTGAGGAATTGAGGGATTAAAAGTAACTTCTCAATAAGTCTGGGTACCAGTCACTGGATTCCCCAATCCCTCAATTCATAATTCCTCAATTATCAGTAAGGCAATTTTTGCTATTTGTAAAATAATTTAAAGATATAAGGAATAAAAAATGGCTGTTACAAAAGAAAAAATTTTGGATGTACTAAAGAAGGTGAAGGATCCAGGCCTCAATAAGGGCCTTGTAGAGCTTGGGATGATTAAAGATATTGAGATAGCAGGCACCGCAGTCCGTGTTACCGTGGCCCTTACTATGGCCGGCTGTCCTATGAAGAATCAGATTAAGGATGATGTCGAGAAGGCTATACACAGCGTAGAGGGTGTAAGTGAGGTCAAAGTAGTCCTCACTACCATGACATCTGAGGAGAGAGCAAAGCTGTTAGGACAAGAGCCTTCTGAAATGCAGGGAATAGAAGAGGTAAAGCGCATAATTGCTATTGCCAGCGGAAAGGGTGGGGTAGGCAAGAGCACCGTTGCTGTGAATCTGGCAATTGCGCTTTCAAAAAAGGGTTTTAAGGTAGGTATACTTGATGCTGACATGCATGGTCCGGATATTCCCATAATGCTTGGCATAGACGAGCGGCCCTTAGGTTCTAGGGGAATGCTTCTACCAATTGAGAAATTCGGCCTCAAAGTTGTATCTACAGCTACTTTAGCAGGGGAGGGGGTGCCGATAGTCTGGCGAGGCCCATTGGTAAATAAGGCTATTAAAGAGTTCCTGGGACATGTGGCGTGGGGTGAACTGGACTATCTATTAGTAGACCTGCCTCCTGGTACAGGAGATGCTCCTCTGACTATGGCGAAATTAGTTTCTCTTGACGGTGTCATAATAGTCACAACTCCTCAAAAGGTCGCCCTTGCCGATGTGCGTCGATGTATTGGTCTATTCACAGGTCAAGATATCCCGATCTTTGGGATAGTGGAAAATATGTCTTTTCTTCGTGTTCCGGGTGTGTCTGAAGAACAAATCCTGGAAATATTCGGTAGTGGAGGCGGAGAAAAAATGGCCAAAGCATTCAAGGTCCCCTTATTGGGTAAGATTCCTCTGGACCAGAAGATCAGAGAGGGAGGTGATACAGGTAAACCCATGACCCTCGATGCTGATAGCGAGTGTGCCAAGACATTTGACAGTATAGCGGAAGAGCTGTTGAAACATATAAGAAAATGACTTAGATTATTAACTTAACATATGTATATAATGTAAGTTTTAGGCATTTTCCACTGCCAAAATACAAGATCAACAAAGTGTAAACTACTTTTGACTTGTCGTGAAGAATGCCGGTCAATTTCAGTGAATCTTGAGTAATTTTCTCGATAAAGGGGCTATCCCCCAAGCTTCAAAGGCCTTTGATAAAATCGCAGAGGCCTATGACTCGTGGTACGATGATAACCCCCTTTTTCAGTGTGAACTTAATGCCTTAAACGAGGTCGTTTCAGTATCTCCCCTTTCTTTGGAGATGGGTGCAGGTTCCGGGCGTTTTTCTCAGGCATTGGGTATACGATACGGTGCAGATCCGGCTCCAGGGCTATTGGCACTGGCCAAGAATCGCGGAGTGGTCTCTATACAGGCCATGGCCGAGGCTTTACCATTCAAAAAAAACAGCCTGGAGCAAATATTTTTCATCTTTTCCCTTTGCTTTTTAGAAGATCCGTTTAAGGCCTTGCAGGAAGCAGCGGGTGCTCTCAAGACAGGTGGTCTTTTATTGATCGGATTTGTACCCAAGGATTCAAATTGGGGAAGCCTCTATGAACAAAAAAAGCAGGAAGGACATCCTCTTTATAAATACGCCTCATTTTTTTGCTTGGAAGACTTGTTGTCAAATATTCAAAAGGCGCATTTTCGAATAGTAGGTGGGGTTTCCACTCTTTTCCAATCTCCAAAATTGAAAAAATATCACACGGAGAAACCTATAAAGGGACTACACTCCAAAGCCGGATTCATTGTTTTGGTAGCTGAAAGACTTTGAACATTCTTAGTGGAGGTAAACCATGATAGATACTGAGACCGGATTGCGAAATATGGAGAGCTTTGTTGAAGATCTTAAGCGTGAACTCGTCCGGGTTAGAGAGCACAAATATCGGACAACTCTGCTTCTTGTGGAGGTGGATGATAGAATAAGTGCGGATGAGCTTTACAAGAGATCCAGCCTTGAGGAGATTTCTAAGGATCTTTCCGAAATATTAAGAAACAATGATTCTACATATAGGATAGCTGAAAATAGGTTTGTTGCGATCTTGCCGGCAACATATGAGGCAGGAGGGGAGGCGGCTGCCTTGAGGCTCAAGAGGTTGATTCCAAAAAAAATCAAAGAGCGTCTGAATATACCTTTTTCCGTATCTGTTGGTGTTCTGAGTATAGACCCACAAGAAGTAACGGATCATACAAAGTTGCTTGACTCCCTTGAAAAAGACCTTTTTAGAGACCAAGACTGTCAGAAACTTGACTTTAACTTAGTTAAAAAGGAGCCAAAAAAGGAAAAAACAAGGCATGTTGTGATATTAGGCATCAAATCTCAAGAGTTGGATGTAGTGGCTTCTATTTTATCACTTAATAAAGATTGCGAAGTTCATTTCACTGGTAGCCGTGAAAAGGGCCTTAATGCCTTAAGAGGACAAAGAAAAGGAGTTCTGATTATTGATCCTGATATCTCTTTGGAGGCCAGACTTGAGACATGCAAAAAGGTTCGTTCAGATCGAGAGTTACACGATATATATATTATTTGCCTTCAGAAAAATTCCGACTTGGATTCTGGAATTAAGAACTTGTCTGTATTGGCAGATGAGATCCTGCCGGTGGACATTGGAATAGACCAGATTATTAGAAGTGTTTCAGCTGGTTTCAGGGTTATGGATCTTAAAAAAGAAATTGCAAAAATCCCTATGCTTCTTGATGTTCTTGATTTTATTGGGCGCGCATCTCACCAATTAAACCAGCCGTTACAGATAATTATCGGAAAGATCGAAATTCTGCTTTTAAATATGGAACAAGATGGGGATGTTGCCGCAACGTTAAAAGAAATTCGAAAACAGGCCTTGCGCACAGCAGACATCAATCAAAAAATCAGTCGCCTGGTAAAACACGATATTTCCAGTGAACTTAGCAATAACGACAAATTATAGGTTGGGTTAAGCCGCCGGTCTGCAACTAATTTTGTAGGATTCGCTAATTTTGTAGTAATCTCAGTACGTTGAGGTTCTATTAAGTCAGGCGAACCCAACCTACAATATACCCAAGGACACGGATTCAGCTATTAAACAGTATTTATTTTACATAATATATCTTATGCGACATTGGCAATAACAGAGAAAAAATTGCCTCCTGCCTTCCGAGATTTTTCAATCTGAAAATCTGTTGAGCCTCTGTTATTTGTAGTTTTGGCTTTTGCGGAAAAATTGTGAGGTTGGAGCTAATGGCATCTTAATCTTTGTTTGGGAGGGAAAAATATCGTCTTGGTTTATCATAAATCCTTTATAAGGTCCTTCAGCATGCTTTGTGCGACCTTGTCGGCGTCTACTTTATAAGTACCCTTCTGTATCTGTTCTTTCAATAATTGTATTCTGGCAGACCGTTCAGGGTCTGGAATATTCATTGCTTCATTCACCCTCTGCAATAATCGAGAGCCTAAAGACAGCTTATCTTTATCTGCTGAATTCGAATTTTTCATGTCTAAAAGCTCCTGATCAACAATCCATTAAACCTTTTATGTTCTTATTATAATCGGCAGGAACACACAATGTCTTAAATTTTGTACGTTATTACAATTCTATCGCGCAGCTATAGCCATAGAAGACACTATGGCCTTTAACGGGCGTGAAGATTCAATACGACGCTAGAGGTAAGATTGGGGATGAGCCAATTATTTATTTTTTGGCTCATCCCAGGTCTTATTCCGGAATTCTTATGCTTTTATCGTAGGCGTAATTTGTCTGTCGCTGGGAATATGTCAAGGACATCCAATGCCCTTGAAATCCTGACAGGGACTATCCAGGGATTACCTTGACGACCTTAAAAGTTTACCGGACTCAAAAAGTAAAAACCAGCCATTACTACCTTACTGGCTGATATAGCCGGCTTAATCGCAATAGTCGCCTTCTTTTATTGTTTGTACTCGACGCGAGTGCCTTTTATTCCACTGATTCGGACAGCTTTGTCCCTGGCTTGAATTTTACTACTTTCTTGGCGGGAATTTCCATGGGCTTTCCTGTGCGCGGATTGCGACCTGTACGAGCTTGCCTCTCAGTTACGGAAAAGGTCCCAAAACCTACCAGGGTCACCTTCTCCCCTGCGTTGAGTGCCTCAGTAACAGCTTCCATAAATCCATTTAGTGCCTTGTCTGCAGCAGTTTTGAAAATGCCGGCTGACTTTGCCATATGATCTACCAGTTGTCCCTTGTTCATGTTTACCCTCCATTCATATTATTAAGTAAGTTATACTTTGATCCTCAGATATAAATAGTGAAATCCGATGTTCTGTAAAAAGCCTTTAATTTTCGTCCATTGCCCTTCTACATCTAACCTTTCCTCTTCCAAAACCTCCAAATATGCTCTATTTCCTTCCACACGCAATTTTGTATTCTCCATCTGCATGTCCGTTAGCAGCTCTTCGGTAGATTCTATTTTTTTAATTAAATTTTTTGTAATAAAAGTTCCGGTGACCACTCTGGTCGCAAGGCATGACTGACTAGGCCGGTCCCATGTTGGCAGACATAGCTTGGCACTTAATATCCTTATATTGTTTTTATTCAGATTACAATATACCAAAGGTATTTTTACTGAAAGTTCGTGTATTGCCTTAAGGCCCGGTCTATCACTGCTAAGGTCATCCAACTGGGTCCCGTCCAGCAGATTCGAAATTCCATATTCTCGACAAATTGACCATAGTTCATGGTACATTGCATACTTGCAATAATAGCATCTGTCACTCCCATTTTCCCAGATACAATGGAAATCAAAGGGATACCAAGGCACTTCCCTGAGCGGCAGGCCGATTTCATCAGCAATGCCATGTGCCCGGTTTTGTTCCCTTCCGGACAGAAAAGGTGATACAAGGAGAAAAGGAACAACCTGCCCGGGATATACGTCCCTCGCTATTCTCAGCAGATAGGTACTGTCTACTCCACCTGAAAAAGCAATGCCAACCCCGCCCTTCATACTACTCAGGTATTCTATCAATAATTCAGAGCTGCTTGATTTGTTGATCAAACTTTGTTTTTGGTTGGCAAGAGTTCCTGGGGCTCTCCAAGTACAAATCGGCCCTCACTGATCCATTTTTTGAGTATTTCCGCAATCTCCCGTGCTCTGACATAACTGGACAGAGGAGCGGTTGGGACGTTTTTCTCTCCTATCTTTATGGTTCCGCTTCTTAATTGTGCATAAGTGACTTCCGCAAGGCATGTGCTTTTTCCCAGGGAATAATCATGACCGTAATCAATTACCTGGGTTACAATATCCTCATCGGATATAGCTGTTCGCATGGCCATCTCTTCGTTGAGAATAGGTATTGGTATTCCGAGCCCTACAGCAAGGGAACAGCCGTAACCAAGGATACTCACACCCACTAACCACCGAGGGTGCATCTGTTTGAGATCACCGGTGACCATAAGCGTGCCTGCAGGTTTACGCGGCAGGCCTTTTTCATTTCGAGGAATATCAGGATTATGCTGTGTCCCGGCAGAAAGCACATAGCCTGCCCCACCGCCTAAGAAGATACGTGTGCCCGTGCCGATAGTTTGATAGTATGTGTCATTCAGTAACGGACTTAACTGCCCGGAAGTGCAATAATTAGCATTGCCAAGCTTTGGTCGCAAAGTGCCCATGTATGTATAAACGGTTCTTTTGGTAACATTTACTGCGCAGTTATAATTCTGGCATGAATTTCTAGGATTACAGAGCCGGGCAAAGGGCAGGTCCGCAAGGGTGACCTTTTTATCTAAGCACCGGCTTGGATAACAATGGGTCCCATAAGACTCGGCTGTCAAATTTATTGACTTACCAGCCACTAAATCCTGTATTACATGTCCGCCTCCGTAGAGAAACTCACCAGGATAGACATTATTGAGAGGGTCGTTGTGGCGAGATTCTGTAGCCCCTAAATACACGTCCAGTGCAGCAAGGCCGGCATAGGCCGGTACGCCGTTAAGCCATACTTTAGCAGCCTTTATCCCAGGCACACAGGGCCCGATGTTGATGAAAGCCCCTGAAGAACACATCGGAGAAAAAGTACCGGTGGTCACAACATCTACCTTTCTTGCAGCCTCAACCTCCCCATGTTTCCGGACAATGCCGATCATCTCCTCGGCAGTAACTACAACTGCTTCTCCTGATCGGATCTTTTCATTTATTTCTTGAAAAGTTTTATTGACTTGATAGCGAGCCATGCTCAAATTCCGTAGCTGTTTTAGTCCAATATAGAAACTACCTTGTGGTCTTCATCCTCTAGTGCCTGGACAATAGCCGACAGGTCTCCTTTTTCCAGTCTGATATAATAGACCTTTTTTTTGGATGTCAGCGCTTCTACCCCTACACTAATTACTTTTCCCCCCATCTCACGAATCAGTCGAAGCACGTCATCAAGCGTTCCGCCTTTTTCAGATAGAATGATATCCAGCCGACAACTTTCCTTCAAAAGCCCAAAGAGCTCTATAAAGGCTGCAAGTATATCAGTAATGGTGAGTATTCCAATCAATCGTCTTTTTTCAAGAACAGGTAAGCCACCGATCTTGTATTTGTAGATCAACTGTGCGGCAGAATCAATACTGGCATTGGGATCCACGGTAATAGGGTTCACTATCATAACGTCTGAAATGGATAGTTCGTGAACCATGGAGGGGAAAAAATATTGTCGCAAGTTGCTTTCAGTAACCAGCCCTTGCATTGAATCATCTTCTACAACAGGCAAATGCCTTATGGAATGCTGGTGCATTAGCTTTACAGCTGCACTGATGGAGGCCTGAGGGCTGATGGTTATTATGTCTTTGGCCATCCAGTTTTTGACTTTCATTATTCCCTCACTCAAAAAAACATCTTACACAGTAAATTCCCTATACCCTTTCTCAAGGGCGGAGAATGAGAAAAGTTGACAAACATATCTTATGACACGGCAAATATCATTGCAAGTCCTGAATCCGGCTCCAATGCTTACATACTCAATCTTTGTGACTTTGCAAGAGGCGCTATTGACTTATTTCATGCAATCCCTTATGAGTGACGCATTAAATTTTTCTAATGAGGAGATCAGATGTCCAGGCACAAAAAGATTGAAAGGCGTAGAGAAATCGAAAGAAGACGTAAAAGACGTGAAAAACGACGTAAGTTGCGGGCTAAAGGACTGCTGCCTCCATCTGATTCGTAATACCCCTACCCTACTCAGATACAATTTTGAATTCTAAATTCTAAATTTTGAATTAAAAAAGGGGATAACCTCAGAGCTTCAAGCTCGATTTACCATGGCTGCAAAGGCCCCTGCGCCAAAGCCGTTGTCTATGTTTACCACCGCGACCCCTGTGGCACAGGAATTAAGCATGGTAAGCAACGGAGCAAGACCCTGGAAATTGGCCCCATAGCCCGTACTGGAAGGGACTGCCACTACAGGGACACTGACAATACCTCCAAGGATACTCGGCAATACACCATCCATTCCCGCTACTGCTATTATGACACTGGCCTGGCGCAATTCATCCAGATGATCAAGTAATCTGTGAATACCAGCCACTCCTACATCATAGATCCGTTTAAAAGGATGTCCCATAAGCTCCAGGGTCAGACAGGCTTCCTCTGTAACGGGCAGGTCAGCCGTACCGGCGGAAATCACCAGGACGGTTCCTTTATTTGATGGCCTGGGCCTGGAAATTTTTCCCGACCAGGTCAGCGATTTGGGTATTGGGTGAAATTCTATCTCCGGTATAGCCTGGACAACACTCTCTGATTGTTCCTCTGATACCCGTGTCACAAGTACCGGCCCGCCAACAGAAATCAGCTTGGAAATAATGCCTACTAATTGTTCACATGTCTTCCCAGGTCCGTAAACGACCTCTGGAAACCCCTCTCTGATGTGTCTGTGGTGATCAAGACAGGCCCAGCCCAAATCCTCAAAGGGGAGTTTTTTAAGGGCCTCTATGCCCAGGTTTACAGATAGATCACCCGCCCTTATTTTCTCCAGCAGCTCCCGGAGCTTTGTCTCATTCATGAAGATAGATTGGTTTAAGATTTATTATTAACTTATGAATATACTGTATGATTTGTGAGGTGTAACCTATAGTTCCTTCAGGTATTCCTTAAGAGGAATCAATTGTTGCTCAAATTGATCAGTGATTTCAGAAGATATCCGAGACCACTCCTTTTGAAATTCAGGCAATGAATCAACATCTATCTCGCTGGCCATAGCCGTACCATACTGTTGTGAAACGGCCTGCTTTATTCCACCGAGGTGGTCCTGCATCTGCATTTTTAACTGTTCGTGATATTGATCACGGGTCTGCTCATAGCTTTTCAGCAATTGCTCGATGCGAGGAATAGTCTGATTGGCAACACTACCTTTTAGTTCCAAAAAACCACTCAGGGCCTTTTTTATGCCGGGCCACTGGTCTTTATCCCTTGGTAAAACAATATTCCTTAATAATATTTCTATAGCTCCCTTTAATACCAATGGCATCTCATCCCCGGAAATATCGCTGAAGCCGGTTTCAAGATCCTCAATTTCACCTTGCATATACCTGGCAACTATTCGGTGGCCATGATCCAGCCACTTTTTAGTCTCCAACTCTTCCTTGGTAGCACGTCCCAGGCGATCCGCCTTTTCCATAGCGATTTCAATAGCGCTTCTAATCTCTGCCATTTTCAACAGACTCCTATTATGATGGTCGACAAAACCAAGATATCCCGATAAAACTAAAATAAGCATAATCACGCCGGTCATAGGAATCAAGATCAGACTTCCGGCCCAAAAATAATAAAGGCGAAAAACCCACTCAGGAGAATTCCATGTCTAAGAAACCCTTATGGATGAAAACAATGTTAGATCCGGCATCATATCCACATCCGGTTGATGATGTTCTTATGATTCAGACACACATTTCCTGGGTATTCCTGGCAGGAGACAGGGTCTATAAACTTAAAAAGCCTGTAGATTTTGGTTTCCTGAATTTTACAACACTGGAAAAGAGGCACCATTTTTGTCTGGAAGAGCTACGGTTGAATCGCCGGCTGTGTGCGGAGATTTACCTGGATGTATGGCCTGTCACCAATGATGATGGTCAAATAAAAATTAATGGGACCGGAGAGCCAGTGGAGTGGGCCGTGGTTATGCGGCGTATGCCTGAAGAAGGCATGATGGTTCGCCTCCTTTCTGAAAATATGGTAGGCAATGCCGAAATCGACGCGGTTGTTAATAGACTGGCGCCCTTTTACAAAAAAGCAGCCGCAGGGCGGGAAATCAAAAATTTTGGGACAATAGACATAATACGTCAAAATACAGAGGAAAATTTCGATCAGACTGTATCTTTTGTTGGAAATCTCATCGAAGAAGCCGCCTACAGTCATATCTGTAATTACACCAGGTCTTTCATTAACAGCAATAAACCTTTGTTCCTGTCAAGAATAGAACAAGGCTTAATCAAAGAAGGTCATGGGGATTTATATTCTGCAAATATCTGTTTTGACAAAACAAATAACGCTGTTTACGTCTTTGACTGCATTGAGTTTAACGAACGCTTTAGATGCGGAGACATTGCCTCGGATGTGGCCTTTTTGGCTATGGATCTCGATTATCACGGTCTTCCAACACTCTCCAACTATTTTGTCAGGTCATTTTCTGATCAGATCGGGGATGCTCAGCTTCTTGAGTTAAATGACTTCTACAAGTGTTACAGGGCGTATGTAAGGGGTAAAATCGGTTGTTTTACCTGGGCATCCGATGGAATAGACAGTGAAACAAAAGAAAGTGCCATGCTTCAGGCCTCAAAATATTTCCGCCTGGCATTGAATTATGCAGGCGGCATTGGCGTCCCTGACCTGTATGTGTTTTTCGGTCTTTCCGGTACGGGCAAGTCTACAGTTGCATCTGCCTGGGCAAAAAACCATCAGCTTCCTTTCTATAACTCAGACAGGGTGAGAAAAGAATCCGTAGCTGGGATACCCACGGATGAACGTCACTGGGAGCCTTTTGGTCAGGGCATTTACAGCCAACAACAGACTTTAACAACATATAGGGCATTGGCCTGCCTTGCCGGCAAACATCTGATGCAGGGGGAATCAGTGATATTAGATGCCACTTATCGGGACAGGGAAGAGAGGTTAAGACTTATTGAGTTAGCCGGAGAGGCTAAAGCAAATATCCATTTTATCTTGTGTACCTGTCCTGAACAAGAAATAAAGGAACGCTTGACCCAAAGGGCCCGAATAAAAACCCAGGTTTCAGACGGGCGGTGGGAGATCTATCTGAAACAAAAAGAACTGTTCGCCCCAACAGATGAACTTGATCAGGACCATTTAATGGATCTGTCCACTGACAGATCCATAGCAGAATTGCTGAACGAGCTTGATAAAAAATTTCCCTCTTCATAATAATTTGAGGTAACCGTTCACGGGTTCAGGGTTACCTTTCTTCCGTTGACCTTGCGAGTTAGGTCTCGGGCCAAGTGCCATGCCCCAATGTTCTCAAATTTAGGGGGGTATGACATATGCTCTCCTCGTTTTTTTCTCACGCCTTCTCCATTCAGAACTCACAAATCATCTGCGAAATCTGTGGATTAAAGATGAAATCAGTTTCTGTCGATTAATTGTAGAGGATGATTCCGCAAATGTTGAATTTTGAATGTTAAATGTTGAATTAAGGTATATGTCTTTTAAATCGTCTTCCACAATTCAGCATTCAGCATTCAACATTCAGCATTGTCTATAAAGGAATGCATTTCGGGGTTTTTGAGCGGAATCATATTTCAGGGTTTTTGCAGTGTAATCAACGGCTATAGCTGCGGGAAAGGGCATTCTCTACATGAGCTGGAAAAAACTCATAATTATATTGAATCTTACAATAGCAGGGGTCCTTTGCTATCATTTTCCTTTTTGCCAAAATCAACAACTTGCAGGTGATTGCCTGTTGTGTCACGAAAAGGTTTATCAGAGGGGAATGTCCAATTTCTACATACATGCCCCATTTGATGAAAAAAAGTGTGGCAAATGCCACCTGGAGGAAGAAATTGCTAAGGGAAGAAATGATACCTATCAAAACAAAATCCCAAAGCCTGTGATTTTGAGACAACCGAATTACCGTACCGAACATACCATTTTGCTAAAGTGGCTTAATCTCCAAGCCACCTATGATATCAATGTGAACTTTAAAGACCTGTCAGGAAATACTGCAAGAAAAAAGTTCAGAGGAATCGTGCCAGAAAAGGTGCGAAATTTCAAAAAAGATGACAAAAGACCTCCAAAAATATCCAAAATCAAAGCATGGCCTCCGGTGCAGAGGGTATTTCTTAAAACATTGATCACGTGGGAGACTGACGAACCATCAACATCCTGTGTAGAATATGGGTTCTCAGATCGTTATGACCAAATAAGTGTACAGGATAACACCCTGATGAAGAACCATAGGGCCTGCATTTATAAACTAAAAAAGGGAAAAGACTACCACTTCATAGTGAAATCCCGGGACATCTTCGGCAACGAAGCTATATCAGATGATTCTACGTTTAATACCTCAAAGATATCATCAGTGTCGGATAATGGCCAAATAGATGCTGATAGTGTGAATAATGGAAGCTTGGCAATAAAAAAGGCCAAGATCTTTCTTGTGAGGTCTGATCTAGGGTTATTTCTGGAAACTAATGAGCCTTCGAGAGTAATTATTGAATACAGGAAAGTAAAAGAACCGGTCAGGGCAAAAGAGCCACAGATTCTATCAGTCACTGATGGCAAAAAGAGGTGTGCCGGGCTGGCTGCGGGCAAGGAACTGACGATTGATGCCTGTTACCAATGCCACCCCCCTAAGGTCTTGGGTGTCTCTCACCCAATTGGCATAGCTGCTAAAAAGACAACAACAATTCCCGACGATTTGCCCACGCTGAAAGGCGGCATTATCACCTGTGTAACTTGTCATGATAGTCATGGCAGTAATTTTAAATATTTTACTCGAAAGAAAGTAACTGAGGATATCTGCACCACCTGTCACGAGGGCTACTGAACTTAGGACCCGTAAAGGAATAAGTCATTCTTGCACTATTTATTTTCTGAACGACCCTTAGCTCTGATTGTGTTTCGTGTTCCATAACAAGGAGATATCATGCCGAATAAAAAGAACTACAAGCGCAAAAAATTTCTCAACTTGTCAATAAAAAGAAGACTGCAGTTCCGGATGCTTGTAAAGATCTGGATAATTGTTCTTGCCTCGCTGCTTGTCACAGGCGTTATTTTTTATTTTTACAGCGATATTAATGTTGGGACCTCTTATCGCCAGTTTCATGTAAAGGCAGACAACTTTCTCGATTTTCTTTTTCCTGTGCTCTTAACCGGCTTTTTTGCAAGCCTAATTCTGGGTGTTGTTGGGGCCCTTTTCTTTCCCCATTCTTTTGCCGGTCCCCTTTACAGGGTGGAGAAGGAACTTATTGAAATAGGCAAAGGCGATCTTAAAAAAGAAATAAAACTTCGGAAAGGGGATGAGGTCACAGATCTGGCAGATGCCATTAATGTAATGGTGTCCAATTTAAGAAATCAGATCAAACCAATCAGTGACATGTCGGGGGAAATCAGAGAACTTATTGAACGATCCGATCCTGAAAGCCCTCCTGAGACATTGAAAAAAATAAAAGGCATAAACGATAATCTTCAACAGGCCTTAAAGAAATTCAAGCTGTAAATATTCATTGTAACCGTTCACGAGATTACAACGCCCATTTTACCGCAACCCACCAAACTGTAAGCGTTTACAGGGTGCTGCAGATGCGAGGCGGAGGGTACGCAGACGTACTCCCTGTACTTCAAGTGCCCGACAACAAAGCAGATGTGGTGCCATGTGAACGCTTACTATTCATTTTATTATTTCAGGGCTATAAGCACCCGCAAAACTCCAAGAATAAAAAGAATAACAGCAACTTCCTGGTGATGGGAAAAGCTCAGGTGCTGCACGAAAAATGCCGCTGTGAGTAGAAGCACGCCCATGCCTATGGGTTTCAGATAGGCACGCACATATTCTCCCAGGATTTCCAGGGTCTCCCCAGATAGCTTTATGTGCAGGTTGTCCTCACTCAAATCCGTGATAATCATCTTCAGCCGCCGCACGGTCAGGGGCAAGGACATGAGTTCACTTTGGAGTGTGGGGAATAACCTGGTTTCCGCACCCAGTGCCCTGTTAATATTTTTTATCAGAACAGGCAGGATGTCTTTGATGCCGTTAAAGTTTTCAATGAAGCTGGTCCCCAGTCCCTCCACAAGGGAGCTGGCCCGCATGACATAGACCAGCTCCTGCGGAACTTTGAAGGGTAGCTCCCTCATGGAGTCCAGCACATCAAAGGCCAGGTTCTGCATGCTCGTGGCATTCAAATGTTCATTTCCAAAGATATCAAACATGCGCTCCGCCAGCTCCTGCATTTGGTCTTCCCGTGCCGTAGCTGCGATTACACCTAACCGTTTGCATGAGACAATAAAGAGCTCAAAGTCTTGCTCATTGGCGGCCTTGATCATCTCAATCATGGCGACCCGGGTGGAGTTTGGCAATCGCTTGACCATTCCAAAGTCAAGGACAATCAGCGTACCGTCGTCCCCAACTAAAAAATTGCCGGGATGAGGATCGGCGTGAAAAAGGCCGCATACCAGCATCTGTTCCATGTAGAAGGAGATCATCCTGTCCATAAGAGTGGCAAATGGGATGTTTGAGTGGGCCAAGCCCTCTTTATCATCAATACGCATCCCTGTCTCAAAACTCATAACCAGGGCGTCACAGGTGCAATGGCGTGGATATACATCGGGAAATCGGATGCCGCTCAGGTGATAGATCTCTCTGAATTTACGAAGATTGTCCAATTCAATGGACAGGTCCACTTCTTTGACAATCATGTCGGCGAATTCATTGAGCACTGCTTCTAAAGAGTTCTTTGTAAGGCGGCTGAAGAAAGGTTGGAAAATTCTGAGGAAAATACCAATAATTCTTATATCATCAAGGACATCCTTTTCAATGTTCAGACGGCGTATTTTAACAGCCACCTTTGTGCCGTCATCCAATACGGCCTTGTGCACCTGGCCTATTGAGGCACTGGCTATAGGACTGTGGACAAAATGACGAAAGGGCCGGACTGAGCCAAAGGCCCGGTTGTACATGACCTCAAAATCGGCCCGGTCCATGGGCTCGACCTCGTCATGGATAGTCTTAAGCTCGCGCAGATATTCCTCGGTAAAGAAGTCGGCCCTGGTGGCCAGGACCTGGGCCAGCTTGATAAAACTGACTCCCAGGTCAAGGATGGTCTGCTTGAACGCGGTTGGATCCAGGGGACGTATATAAAGAAAGTGTTCCTTTTTGCGGACAACAACAAATACAGTAAGCAGAAAACGAAATGTCTTCCATACCCGTCCCGGATTATAATTTTTGAGCATCAGGCCTTTTTTATTATTGTTTTCAGTTCTTCCAAATCCTCCTTGGTGGCCAGGCCCATCTCACGGATGGTCTCTTTTAGTTTTTCCTGGATACGCGAGTCAAAGGTCTCCTGTTCCTTCTTGGCCCGATCCTTAGCGTCTTGAATAAATTTCTTAGCATCTTCCTTATTGATTTCCCCGCGCTTCTCCAATTCCTTGATCTGTTCCTTGAGCTTATCCTTTGCTAAAAAGGCAGCTCCGAGTCCAAGATACAGTACGTCCCTTGCTTCCATTGTCTTTCCTCCTTTTTTATTTTTTGTAGACGTTCACAGGTTACATTGAAAGATGAACGTCCAACATCGAACATCGAACGTCCAACATCGAATGAAAAACGAATATCCAATACCGAGCATTCAATGGCTATTTCTGTTTTTTTCAGCCGTTTTGATACTCGTAACGAAAAACTTAATTAATTCTTCTGTTTTCCCTAAAATATCATTTAGTAGTTCAGGTTTTCCCATTCAACGTTCGATGTTGGACGTTCGATGTTCGATGTTCATTTTTTTCAGTAAACCTCTGAACCTTTGAACGGTTACCATTTTTTCATAATCAAGTGCTTTATACCCTTTATCTGCTTAAATGTAGCCCCTTCGTTTATACACTGAATGGCCTCTTGCGGATCAACTACTTTTGAACCGGCAATCATATCAACCCCATAGTCAAAAAGTACAGGTGACAAAGGCGATGTCGCTCCTACCATCACCACAAAACTCTTCCTGCACAAACTTAATAATTCATCTACTGTATGATTGATAAATGACGTACCGGTAATAGCCACAACATCAGCCACAGGCAGTACATTTTCAGCCTCTTCTGCCGACAGATCCCCTTCCTGGGGTCTTTTTTCTATCACCCAGAGTCTATTGGCCAATTCCCGTATCCTGGGAATAAATGGAAAATGGCCCACGACACATACGTTTTTGCCCTTCCCTTTTTCTGCTAATATTTCAAAGGCATTCAGTTCAACACAACGCTGTTCATCAATCTCTATCAAGGAGTTCAGGGCCGCCATTCCGATCGATGCCTCCAGGAGATTGTCTGATCGAGCATATTCTACCACTTCTAATGCAGTTTTTTGAGCTAATTTGCCCACATCTCTGACCGGCACGTGAGGAATGCAATCATCCTGAAATGTAGAAGACAGTCCGCAACCACTGCTGACCACTGCTGTCCAGTGTATACAGGTATGAATTTCACGAATTTTAAAATCCTCTGTCACAGTGGAGATAATATCATTGAGTATTTCCATGTAATCTTCCTTGGGATTGGTACATGTTCTTCCCTATTTTTTGGAGAGCACTCCCCAACAAACCCTTACCTTCTTGTAAGTTCATAGTATAGGAATTTCCATTTTTTGACAGGATCAACAGGCCCGCCCTGGTGCGACCTTGCCCGGAGCACATTGTCATTGTTGATCTCGGTAATAAAGATGTTGCGATCAAGCCGTGCCATATCGGTCTGGGCCAGGGATAATCAGGATGAATGAAAATCATGTAAATTTTGTTCATCCTGTCAGAGAAGTCCTGCCGAAGGCAGCTAAGTTCAAACTGATTTCAGAGCTTACATTCAATCTAGTCAATAACATCCCGCATTTCCCATCAGCAATTCTATCCTTTTTCGACGACATCAGACAATTCCGTGTCAACCTCGGCAAGCATTTCCATTGCGTTGATGGACGTTCCCGGAACGACAGTTTCATCTTCTCCAATATGGATGTGATATGGAAAGTCATCGAGATTGGGATAATGTGGCGCATTATCCCAACGCCTGATGAGATGACCGTGCTGATCTTGCCAGTGGAAACTATATTTCGTCGAGTAAATTCTCATACAAAGCCATCCACTCCATGATATCAGCACTATCTCCAAGCTTACCCTTGTTAAACTCATCCCATGCAGCCTTACTGTTCTTATTGAAGCGTTTTTCAAATACTAGTAATTCCCTCTTTGTTCTTTCGATTTTTTTTGAACAGTTTTCAGCTTCAATCTCGGCCAGTTTTTTCAACGTACCCCTGATTCTCGGCTCTCCGAAAATACCTGTTAATCTTTTGACTTGAGTTTCTATGTCCATAACATCCTCCGTATTTATTCAAACTGTTTCGTATTGACAAACATTACCAACAAAAGCAACAAAAAAAGGCAAAAAACTGTGGATTAAGGACATGGACGTCCCCCCCCCCGACACGGCGGGGAAAAGTGTTTGTCCAGCCATTTGCTGGTTTGGCATATGGCCTGAATCTGTGTTCGTCACAACCAGACCCTGTGCTCTCACAATTCATTCAGACACCAAGAATACAGGCGGTCCTCCGCTGCGATCCGGTCGCTCATACGCCGCCGGCTCCGCTTCGGCGGCATTCGCTCCCTTCTCTCCGCTGCGGGCCGAAGGCCAAGGATCCAAGGGCTCAAGGGCCAAGGAAAACAGACCTGGAAAGGCGGAAGCCAAGGAGGCTGTTGCGGTAGTCGGGCGGAGGGCCGTCACGAATCGCCGACCGACAGACGTGCGCGAAGTCGTCCCAACTGCCGCCGCGGACCACCCGGTAAGAGCCCCTGGAGCTGTCTATCCAGGCCGTTCCGTCATTCGGCCCACCATTGTAATTATCATGCCAGTCATCCTCAACCCACTCCCATACATTTCCGTGCATGTCGTACAGGCCAAAGCTGTTAGGCTCCTTATCACCCACAGGATGGATCCGGCCGCCTGAATTCTTGGTATACCAGCTTGCCCTGTCAAGATCTACTTCCTCGTCACCCGGATAATACCTGGTTTGTGTGTTTGCCCGGCAGGCATATTCCCACTCCGCCTCTGTGGGGAGGCGGAGTTCGGCCCATACAGCATATTTTTTTGCATCATTCCAGCTCACTCCCACAACTGGCTGCCTTGGCTGGTTATACTGCCTGTCCGCCCAGTATACCGGCTCAAGCACATCAGGGTTATCTTGCAGAAACAGGCCATACTCCTCATTGGTCACCGGATACCTGCCCATGTAAAAATCAGAGACCGTGACCTTGTGCAAAGGCCCCTCGTTGCTAAAACGCTCCCCTTCCGATTCAGGCGAGCCCATCATAAAAACGCCGCCGGGGATCTTGATCAGTTCATAGCCTCCCCGTTCGGCTGTGATAACATTCAGGAAGGCTTGTTCTTCTTTCCCGGTAATCCATTTGCGGATATCAAGCGAGGGATGATTAACCAGTTTTTGTTTAATACCTTCATATGCCTTCCCATTTGACTAAGGTTGCTTCAAAGCTTTGAATCCCAATGGCTTTGAGCTGCCTGTGACGATTTTGAGCAAAAACCATAAAGGTAACCATTGGAGTCTCACGACGGTTATAGCGAAAAACGAACTCATCGAGATAGCGTTGTAAATACTTGGGATCGACACCATGATGAATCCCATTAAGCCACGTTTGGAGGTTTCCAAAAGCCCGGTGGATGTGGGGCGCATACTTTCCTGCATTGGCAGGATCAATCTGAGACCGCCTTACATGTTCGTAGCCTTTTAGGGCCTCTACCTAATATCCTTTCCAACCATCGGATTTTATTTTGCTGCCCTCAACAACATTAGCATTAAGGAAGGCTTTGATCTCGTTCTCCACACGTTCCCCACCCCTTTACTTAGCTTAAGATTATTTTCTGATTCATACTAACCCACTAACATATCGTTGTTTTGATGAATTTTGGCAGGGCTGTTGTCAACGTAGCCATTCTTGATAGTCGTTCGATCTTTCTGGTTGTGCTTACCCTTTTTTTCTTTTTCTCCCCCTGAAGTTTTTTCAAATTAGACTTGCGCTTTTCTGTATACGTCGGTAATATATCCGTACTACTCAAAACAAATGACGTCAAGTACGAAGGTGCTACATGGACAAGCAGCAGCGCAAGCTTATTTTGGAGACGATGGAGACAGTCCTTGAACTGGAGTTAAGAGCGATCCGTCAGGCGCTTGGAACAGATGAACCTCAGGTCGGTGCAGTACGGCAGAGAGGAAGAAAACGTAAGTCGCTGACAGATCTCTCTGTAGAGTTACTTACAGGCGAGCAGCATCCTCTACATGTTGATGAACTGGTTGACCTTCTGAGAGAACATTATGGACGTGTGACAGACAGGGACTCACTCTCCAGCGCACTGGCCAAGAAGGCCAAACAAGGCGTATTAGTTCGCCGTGTATCCCGGGCAACCTTTGAACTTCTGGCATAGACAGAGGGGGGAAGCCATGACGGAATTCGATGCCTTTCTGGATAAAATGCAGGTCACCAGAGCGGATCACCTGCCGGACGCGTGGTCGCCCGCCAAAGAACAGACCACGGAAGGTGGCTTATATACGTTATGTCCTCGAAACAAAAATACAGGAGAAAACAGAGCAGATCGAACGAAAGCGGAAAGAAGCGGGCTGTTTCGTATTGTTAACAAACATCCCACGTCAAGGCGACATGGCTGAAACCGGTGCCGAACTCCTTCAGGCCTACAAAGAGCAAAATGGCATTGAACGAAACTTTTCCTTTCTCAAAGATCCCCTCATCGTCAATGATTTGTTCCTGAAGAAACCTGAACGGATCGAAGCGCTTGGAGCGGTGTTGTTAATGGCGTTGATGATCTGGAACCTTATTGAACATACCCTTCGCCTGCACATTAAAGAAAGCGGGGGCACTCTTCCCGGATGGGATAACAAACCGACACGGCGTCCAACTACTTTCATGATGAGTACCAAGTTCCTGGGAATCTTGATTATCAGAATCGCAGGCTTATGCAGGCTGGCCGAAGCGCTTACTGATACACAGCGACAGTATATGGCAGCATTAGGGTTATCAGAAACGGATTTACTTTGTTGCTGTCGACAATCGGTTCCGGAAAAAATACCCAGAGAGTAGCAAAAAGGGTGGGGAACGTGTGATTTATAGTCTGCATTCGAACACAAATGATGTTAGATGAAGAAGAACACTTCAAAAGGCTCGGAAGACAGGCCTATTGCCAAGTCGTTTGGCCACGTCCTCCAGCAACTTCGCCGAGACCGTGGCTTCTCTCAAGAAGAGCTTGGGTTCGCCAGCGGGGAATGAAGGTCAGCCTTACTACTCTCCCGCAAGCCTCTTTGCTGTTGTTATTAGATCATCAGAAAGCCAATATCCATTGTGCCGCAAATCTTCAATAAGTGGTCCCACACTTTCCACAAAACCCATCTCTTTCGCCACCACTATAGTGCCGGTCATATGACTTGATGCTTAATTTTGACCATATAGCACAGCAT
>CBETWD010000011.1:0-28651 GCA_965539945.1 uncultured bacterium | reverse complement strand
CCATGGGGGCAGGCAGAAAGGCCTCTGATTCCATACATCAGTATCTTACCTGGGGATGGTAAACAAACAGGTAGAAGGTGGAAGGCTGAAGACTGAAGGGATGAATGGTAACTATTCCTCTTTAATGAGCGGACGCCTGCAATTCGGGAAAAGAGGTTATGGAGATCCAGGGTTTCTGTCAGAAAGACAATTGCTATGCTGCTGTCTCAAGGGGTTGTCTGCATCCAATGGATTACTGCCCTTACCGGCAGGCATGTTTGATCCACTATCAGGAAAGGGAAGGGCGCAAAACATCGGGAAAAGAGTATTTTTAGAAGTGCGGAGAAGAGGGCTGGTGAGATATAAGCATTCTTCTTACAAACGATGACGGAATATACGCCCATGAATTATTTGTTGTTGCTCCTGATAGCGAACGTAGTGCAGCGGGTCATGCAATTACCCTGGTAGACCCGCTCAGGGTCCGCTCTGTAAATCGCAATGGTTCTATTTTTGGGATTGGCTCTGAGTGGTACACCGGCAGACTGTGTTAAGCTTGCAGTGCATTACTCCTATCCATTTCAATCTCACATCTTGTTCGACCTTAAATTCTCTCCCTAAACTACAAATTTAGTATATTCCATTTCTGAATGATCGTTAGAGGAATGTTTCTTGGGTGTTTCTACTGTCCTAGCCGGATTTATCTTTAGTTTTTTCATTTTATAGCTATTGACAAGTTGTGTTTCTTTTTGTACTTGTATTGCCGAGTTTATTAATTGGCTGATTTGCGTCTAAATCAGGAAGAAAAAATGCTGCGATTCAGCCTGTTATGAATTTTGTATTTATTGTTGGATACGTTGGACAATCGCAACCTTGAGCACATTGTAAAGTATCGGACTTATATTGATCCTGATAAGTGGGAGTTAGATACAATGTAAATAAACATTTACATTTCAAAAAAACAGAAAGGAGTTTACCATGACTGGGAGAAAGAGAAGTCGGCCATATAATGTAGATGACGTACGATATGTGCATGAGCATTATTCCGAAATGACGGCTTCCGAGATAGCCGACAAGCTTGGTATCAGCAGGTTTCAGGTATCAAAGATTGTCAGCGAACTCAGGAAGCACATTGATTTGCCGAAGAAGACTGTGCGTCGGCCCAATCCAATTCTTAAGTTTTTGGAAGAAGAAGGTATTGAGCCAAAAGAGGCAGCCAAGACAAAGACTAAGGGAAAGCGCAAGAAAGCTTAGCATCCACAAGCTATATCCGAAAGGATGAAAGCAGCTGTGTCAAATAATGATGCAGCTGCTTTTTTTGTCCACAGATTACGCAGATTTTACAGATTTTCGTGTGTTGCACAATCTGACGTGTAACCGCACAGATCGCAATTTTTCAAGAGGCCCTGTTTTGTGTAATATATGTGGATTGTGGCCTGTTGATTGAGATGGCATGGCGTGTTAGGCTAATGCGGCTTCGAGGTGAAGAAGTGTTCGTTGTAAAGGAGTTTGGTTTATGGAATATGAGGCAGTAATAGGCCTTGAGGTTCATGTCCAGTTGCAGACTGAAACGAAGATTTTTTGCTCCTGTTCAACTACCTTTGGTGCGCCGCCCAATACGCATTCATGTCCGGTATGTGTGGGAATGCCGGGAGTTCTGCCTGTGCTTAACAGGAAAGTTGTGGAATTTGCCATGAAAATGGCACTGGCTACACATTGCGAAATAGCCCCTTTCAGCGTTTTTGCCAGAAAGCACTATTTTTATCCTGATCTTCCCAAGGGCTATCAGATCTCTCAATATGATCTTCCTTTGGCTGAACGCGGTTGGGTTGAAATCGCTATAAACGGACAGACCAAGAGGATCGGTATTACCCGCATCCATTTGGAAGAGGATGCGGGTAAATTGATACATGATGAAAACAGGCCGGTCAGCTATGTGGATCTTAATCGGACAGGTGTACCTTTGATTGAGATTGTGAGCGAGCCTGATATTCGAAGTCCTGAAGAGGCTGCTTCATATCTTAAGAAAATGAGACAGCAGGTCCGTTATTTGGAGATCAGCGACGGCAATATGGAAGAGGGTAGTCTGCGCTGTGATGCCAATATTTCCTTGAGACCCATGGGGCGGGAAGACTTTGGCGTCAGGGCGGAACTCAAGAACATGAATTCTTTTCGTAACGTGCAGAAGGCATTGGAGTTTGAGATAAGGCGTCAGACAGCTCTTTTACTCGATGGCCATGAGATAGTGCAGGAGACCCGTCTTTGGGATGCGGCCAAGGGTGTAACAGTCACAATGAGGGGTAAAGAAGAGGCCCATGATTATCGATATTTTCCTGACCCGGATTTGGTCCCGGTCGAGATTGATAATGCCTGGATGGACAATGTAAAGGCGGAACTGCCTGAACTGCCTGATGCAAAGTGCGCTCGATTTGAGGAACAATATGGTCTTTCAGACTGTGACGCAGGAGTCCTCACAGCCTCAAAGTCCCTGGCTGATTACTTTGAGGAATGCGTGGCCCTGTTTCCCAGTCCAAAGATTGTCGGCAACTGGGTAATGGTGGAACTGTTCCGTCTTCTAAAACAAGAGGATCAAGAAATTGATGCCTGCCCGATACCTCCCGCCGGCCTTGCGGAATTGCTCAAGCTGATAGACAATGGCACTATTAGCGGCAAGATGGCAAAAGATATCCTTGAACAGGCATATGATTCAAAAAAGAGTCCTAAAAAAATTGTGGAAGAACAAGGGCTTGCTCAGATGAGTGACGAATCTACCCTCAGCGCTGTGGTCGAGCAGGTAGTGGAGGCCCATCCAAAAGAGGTGGAAAAGTGCAAGGCCGGAAAGACCAAGATCCTGGGTTTTCTAGTTGGACAGGTTATGAAGGCGACAAAGGGACAGGCCAATCCCAAGAAGGTAAACGAGTTGTTGCGAAAGGCCCTGGACCTGTGAAAGACATTGCTGCCGGCAACTACGACATGCCATTGAGCCTGCTTCAAAGCGAAGGTAATACGTCTGTAGTACCGCTCCGTTGGGAAAAGTACGTTCTTTATTTGTTAGACCAGAGGTTATTACCTCATGAGGAGACCTGGCTTGCGTATAGATCAGCAAGAGATGTTGCTCAGGCTATAAGGGATATGGTGGTGAGGGGAGCACCGGCCATAGGGATCACTGCCGCTTTTGGCATGGTCTTGGCCGCTTATGGACTCAAGGATAAAGGCAGGGATCTCTTTATAGAGAAATGGCTGGAGGAAGCGGCTTTCATGCTCCAGGCCCGGCCCACGGCAGTGAACTTGAAGTGGGCGGTAGAAAGGCTGGGAAAGCTTGCGCGCAGGCATTATGAGCTGAGCCCAGGCGATCTCGCAGCCATTTTAGAAAAGGAGGCCATTTCTGTTTGGACAGAAGACGTAAGGGCCAACCTGGCCATCGGAATTCATGGTCAGGCCCTTTTACCGAAAACGGGCGGCGTGCTCACTCACTGTAATGCAGGCGGCCTTGCTACCGGTGGATATGGAACGGCCCTTGGAGTTATCAGGGCTGCTATTTCTAAGGGCAAAGAGATTAATGTCATTGCCGATGAGACCCGTCCTTGGCTCCAGGGTGCCAGGCTTACCGCCTGGGAGCTTATCAAGGACGGGATAGCAGTTACCCTGGTTGTGGATGGAGCTGCAGGTTTTTTGATGCAAAAAGGGCAGATCAAGGCTGTGGTGGTTGGGGCCGATCGCATTGCAGCCAATGGTGATGTTGCCAACAAGATCGGGACTTACTCTGTAGCTGAACTTGCCGGAGCTAATAACATCCCTTTTTATGTGGCTGCCCCTGTTTCCACTATTGACCCTGTCACCCCGTCCGGAGATCAGATCCCTTTAGAAGAGCGTGGGTCCGGGGAAATTACCACTTTTGCCGGAAAGGAGATCGCCGCCCCGGGTGTGGGAGTTCAAAATCCAGTCTTTGATATTACTCCTCACCATCTTATAACTGCCATAATCACCGAGTTGGGTGTGCTTACCCCGCCATATGGTCCTGCTATTTATGCCTGCTTCTCTTAAGCATCTTGTCCAGTTGGTTGCAAATGTTTTTGATTCCTTCACTGCTGCCCTGTTTATCCGTAGTCTTCAGGGGGATGATCTCCACCTGGCGGCATGGGAGAGTCTCAGCCCTTATATAGTGCCTGAGTGCAATATAGGGGTTGGCCAAGGGCTGATAGGCTGGGTTGCACGGGAGGGGAAGAGGCTGCACGTAACCAATTTCGATAGAGATACCAGGACGCTTGGTATTTACAGCAGAGACGTTGATATAAAGGCATTTCTTGCAGCTCCCTTACTCCGCGGTGCAGGGGTTTTGATGGTAGACAGCAAGAATCGTTATTCCTTTCCTGAAAAGAAACAGCGCATTTTAGAAGATTGCGCAATAATAGCTTCTGATTTATGGTTTTCCTGGAAAAGCCACCGTGAACTCCAATTCTATCGTCGTTGGAACAAATGGCACCATGGCCTTTCAGGAAAAGTAGAGTATCTGTTGACAAGCCTGAAAGAATTGTTGGGACTTAAGAGCGGTCTTGTGGCCTTTCATGAAAGGGACAAGAATATTTTTATGATAAAGGCTACCATCGGACTACCTCGAGAGGTTAATTTGGAAGGTCAGTGTTTTAGTGAAGAAAAAGGCCTTGTCGGTTGGCTTTTGAGATACAGAAAGCACTTGATGCTTAGTCGCTATGGAGCGGATAAGCACAAGTCTTATTTTTTATGGCCTGGTGAGCCCTTTGACAGAGGTCCGGTGCTGATAGGGCTTTTTCAGCCAATTGAAGCAGGCACATTGGTGTGGCTACTTACCGGAGATACAGACTTGTCAGGGTGGCCGGGAGGTCTTGCCGAAATCCTGGTTTTTTCTCTTGATCGAGTCATTAATAAAAAATGCTGAATGTTGAATGCTGAATTGTGGAAGAAGATTTAAAAGACATATACCGTAATTCAAAATTCAACATTCAAAATTCAACATTTTTATTGTACGTCGCATGGGCGAGGAAATCAAAGCAACGCAGCAGATGGTGTATTTTTAGCAGAATCATTAATGAATGGAGATGCCGTGGCGCTTAAGAACCTTAAAAATATAATAAAACAGGACCTGGCTATGGATTTGGGCACGGCCAATACCCTTATTTATGTTCAGAGAGAGGGGGTGGTCCTGAATGAACCTACTGTAATTGCGTGTTCAAGTGACGGATGGGTAATTGAGGTGGGGCTTGCTGCAAAAAAGTATCTGGGCCGGACTCCTGAGGGTATTACGGCTATGCGTCCTATGAAGGACGGAATCATAGAGGATTTTGATGCAGTAAGTCAGCTAATCAAGGTTTTCTTGAACCGTGCGAAAGAACGAAAGGGGATCTTCTCCCCAAGGGTGGTAATTTGTGTCCCTTCTAATATAACCCAGGTGGAAAAACGGGCTGTACTTGAGGCAGCTCAAGAGGCCGGGGCCAAGAAAATATTTTTATTGGAAGAAACCATGGCTGCTGCCATAGGCGCGGGTCTCCCCGTCAATGGAGAGGAGCCGCAGATGGTATTGGATATAGGTGGTGGCACAACTGAGGTGGCGGTAATAGCTAAGTGGTCGTATTTACACTGCGAGACTTTACGGGTGGCAGGGGATGAATTTGATGATGCCATCGTCCGTTGGTTGACCGAAGAACATGGTGTAGTGGTGGGTCCGACCACTGCAGAGACAATTAAATGGGAGATAGGAACGGTCTGGGATGATAAAAAGGGCCTGGATCAAGAATACAACGTGGGGGGAAAGCATTTTTTGCGAGGGGTGCCGGTAACGTCCGTAATTACTTCCCGGGAACTGATGCCTGTTCTGGAGAAGCCGCTGGATGCTATTTCCAAGATGGTGGAGGATGTGCTTATAGCTTTGTCTCCGGACACCAGGGCCTCGATAGAAGCCAACGGTATAACATTGACAGGAGGAGGGGCTTTGCTGAAAGGCATCACTCAGTTCTTGAGTTTGAGGACCGGCCTTACATTCAGCCTTGCAAGTGATCCGCTGACAACTGTAGTCCAGGGTGCCGGGCGGACAATCGAGGCCTTTAAGGATTACGAGAGGGTTTTTATTAATTAGTGCCTGAACGGAAACCCCAAATTTTGTTTTCTCAATTTAGGTCGGGGACCATTAACATATTAAGATTATATCCTTTTTTAATTCAAAATTCAAAATTCAAAATTGTGTCTGAACGGACTTTTCGTTCAGACACTAGTTAGAGGCTATGTGATTAAGGATCTTCCTTTTTTATTTCTTCGTGAAATATTATTTTATTACCTCCTGTTTTTTTTGCGGTATACATTGAGACATCAGCTTTGTGTATAAAATCGTTAATGTCTTCGCGCAATCCACCGTTTGTTTTACTAAAGCGGGAGATCCCCAGGCTAAGTGAAGTCTCTCCTATGTCCTCGTTCAGGTAATTGCGCTGTATACGTTTTGCTATCTGTTTTACCTGCTTTGTGTCGGCCTGGGGAATCATTACGGCGAATTCGTCTCCTCCATAGCGAAATGGAATATCAACATTACGTCTGATGGAATTATTCAGCACATGAGCCAGTCGCTGGAGTATCTCGTCTCCTGCCTGATGCCCCAAGGTGTCGTTAAGTTCCTTAAAATTGTCCAGGTCTAATATGATTAGAAAAAGAGGATAGTTCTGGCGGGTGGCCCTTTGGGCTTCCTCTTCGAGTTTTTGGTCGAGAAAGCGTCTGTTGTATAGGTCTGTAAGGACATCTCTTATAGAAAGTCGTTTCAACAAGGCCCTGTATCCACGTTCCCTGATTATCCTGTTGAGTTTGGCCTCTAACTCGTCCAGATTAAAAGGTTTTCGAATAAAGTCGCATGCCCCGGCTTTAATAACATCGGTGTAATTAAAGTTTCGACTATATCCTGTTATTGCCATTACATCGGTCTCGGGCCAGAATTTTTTAATATTTCGAATAAGCTCCATTCCATCCATTTCGGGCATCAGGATGTCAGTGATTACGATGGTGGCAGAGGATTGCTCCAGCAATGACATGGCTTCCAGACCGTTACCTGCTGTACGATATTGGTGCCCCAAACGGAAAAGGAATTCCGCCAATAAGTTTAAGATGGTAGTATCGTCGTCAACAAGTAGGAGTTGTTGGGGTTCTTGTGGCAGATCTTTTAAGAAAAAATCGACTTGATTTGCAGATGATTCTAAAATCTCAGGCAACATATCCTCCCGGACTGTATAGTCTATAAGGGTATCTTGAATCAGTTGATTCCTCAAATTAAAGCAATTATAATAATTTAAAGAGGACAAAACAAGATATTCTTTGATTTGAATGGAGTGTCATAAAAAAATAATAACTTTGTTGATTTTGATTCGTCTCCTTGCTAAGATTCTATTGATTTTTAATTTTATATTCTGTTTGTAACCGTTCACGGGTTCAAAGGTTCAGGGTCCAAGGGTTAAGAGGTTAGGGGTTTGCGGAAAATTTGAACCGTTGATTCGTGAGTTCTGAAAGGTAACCCTGAACCCGTGAACGGTTACTTCTGTTTAAACCAAGGGTATGATTATACGGCAAGACCGTGTTTTTCTTCGAGCCAAATAATAAATGGAATTAATAATTGGCAATAGCCCACCGATCAGGCGCATCAAGGACCTGATCAATCAGGTGGTGGACACCGATTTGAATGTCCTTATTTGTGGGGAGAGCGGCGTAGGTAAAGAGATGGTTGCCCGCACTCTGCATGGGCTTTCTTATCGTCGGGATCATCCTCTGGTCAAGGTTAACTGTGCTGCGCTACCAAGCGAGCTTCTGGAGAGTGAACTGTTTGGTTATGAGCGAGGTGCATTTACCGGGGCAGTACAGCCAAAGCCGGGAAAATTCGAGTTGGCCAACAAAGGGACCATACTGCTGGACGAAATCGGCGATATGCCTGTTGCCCTGCAGGCCAAACTTTTACAGGTATTACAGGATTCCGAATTCGCTCGTGTGGGGGGGGTGAGGAATATTCGTGTCAATACCTGGGTGGTATCGGCTACTAATCACAATCTTGATGAGGAGGTAAGAAAAGGGAGGTTTAGAGAAGATTTTTATTACCGAATCAATATCATAAAGATAGTGGTGCCGCCGCTTCGGGACAGAAAGGAAGATATTTCATGCCTTATTGAACATTTTGTCCGTAAGTACAGAGGCTTGTCGAAGAGTGGAGTAATTGATATCTCCGGTAAGCTTGAAAAGGTATTTGCTGAATATCATTGGCCTGGAAATGTAAGGGAGCTTGAGAACTATGTAAGGAGGTTGATAGTTCTTGAGGATCCTGATCTGCTTGAAGAAGAGATCCTCGGGTCTATGGATCGGCAGACGTCGGAAGATCGACCTGTTGCTGAAGTATGGACGCCGGATGAATCCCTGATAAATTCCGTACTTGATAACTGTAGACAAGAAATGCAAATACAGTTCCCATCCTTAAAGGAAATCCGAAAAAAGAGTCTGGCCCGTATTGAAAAAATGGTAATAGAAGAGGCCCTCAGGCGGACTAATGGTAATCGCAAACTGGCTGCTCAGTTGCTCCAAATAAGTTACAAGGCGCTTCTTTATAAAATAAAGGATTTTGGGGTAGAAGTGCCAACCAGAGGTTCAGTTGACGATAGCCTGGAGCTAAAGCTGCCAAAAGAACTGGAACCTTTCGTGTGAATTTTTTTACAATTGTAATATAATAGAAAAGCTTTTCCGTTTGTGGAAAAGCTTTTCTTATTTTTTTAAAGAGGTCCGGATATCAGGCTGCATTCCCAGTATTAAATTAGTAAAATAAGATTTTGTTTTGGTATCTTATTTGCAGATATGTAATGATTTAATAAATTATTTTCCTTAACATGACAGTTTTTCCACAAGGAGGCTCTGTGCAGCAAGGAGTCCATAAAGAGCGGCGTCGATATTCTCGAATACCGTTAAATGTGCCCCTGTGTTTAAAAACAGAAGTCCTTGGATCTGTAATGGATGTAGTTTCAACTGATCTGAGTCCGTATGGCATACAGATTGAGTCTGATAGCCCTGTCAGTCATCATGAGACTGTGACTCTCCGGCCCGCTGAAGGAGACCCTAAGACCGATTATGTTGCGAAAGGGCAAATTAGGTGGGTTAAACAAGAAAAAGGCAAGTTCAGGAGTGGAATAGCCTTTGAAAACGTAATTGATTGGCCTTTTTCTATTTCTGACCTAGCTAAAGGCCTTGAGATTGAACTCAACCTTTCATTTTATTTCCAATACCTTTTAGACAGCCTGGATGACGGGGTTCTGATTTTTGATTCCAAGCTCGATATTGTTGACTCCAATATTAATCAGCCATTTTGCCTGCCAAGAGATCCTGAAAAACTTAAGGGGAGACATTTTACAGAGGTCTGCTCACTATTTAAGAGTTCTGAAGGAGAAGGTTCTTTTAAAGAACTGGTAGAAAAAGCCCTGGCTGATAGAAAAGAGGTCAGGTTAAGTGCTTTTCCGTGTGATTTGCCATGGCTAAATAATCCGGATTGTCATAGATATTATAATATTTGGCTTTTGCCTTTAATCACCCCTGAGGGTACAAGGGGTCTGGTTTTGCGCAGTCGCGATGTTACTGCACTGCGCCAGCTTAAGGACAGGGGAAAAGCCAGGGAAGAGACCTATTGGCAACAATACAGGCATTTTATTTTTGGTCAAATGTTCGATGATCTCCTTGAGGATATTGCAAATCCTTTATCTGCAATAATGGGGCGTCTCGACCTTATGACTCAAAAAATGTCCAGTATTGAAACTCCCTTGGATAAAGCGCAGCTTAAGGTTTGGACCTCTGATATCGAGTTAATTCAGACCATAACAGGTCAAATAACGGAATTTGTTCGGGCCATTGGTCGTAGAAGGAAAAAGGATACAATGGGAGTTGCAGTGCCGTTTTCTTTGAACAGCCTGATAGAAGATGAGCTAAGAACTCTGGACCTCCATTCCTTTTTCAGGAAAATAAACAAGCACGTATCATTATCTCCCGATCTTCCGCCATTCCGGGGATATTATTCAGAGTGGGCCAATGCGTTTTTAGCTCTATGTCAAGTGTTGATGAGGCAGATGTCAACCCTTGATAATATGGAAATGTCGATTCAGACTTTCCTGGAGGATGAAGACTTGGTCCTCAACATAAGCCACAACGGTAAGGCACTGAATTTACCTTTAGATAGAGATCCTGCTCTTAATATTTTGCGGCTCTTGAAAAAGAAATATGAGGTAAATGTATACGTTTCAGGTGATTCGGGTTTTCAGACAGTGACCCTAAAGATGGCAGCGTCAAAGATGCAAGAACCACAAAGAGACTTCATTTCCTGAAGTCATCCGCACAAACTTCCTTTTTCGCTTTATTTGTAACCAGTTACATTCCTTGGCAGGGAGTAAATAATTAACTATATTTAGCTAAATTTCTGCGAACAGAGGACTTGAGATCATCTAGGTTGAAGGATTTGACTATATAGTCATCTGAGGCCCACGATGCCAAATCCTGTTTATACTCAGGATAGGCAGAACTCAATATAACAGGCACCCTGGGCTTTTTCTGTTTCATCTGGCGCAGCACTTCTATGCCGTCCATACCAGGCATATTGATGTCCAGGATGACAAGGTCCGGTTCCTGAGCGTCAAAGGCCTTAAGGGCCTCTTCTCCGTTCATCGCCGAGTGGACTTCATAGCCTTCTTCTTCCAATTCTTCCTTGTAAAGGAGATGAATACTTTCTTCGTCGTCAACTACGAGTATTTTATGTTTATTCATAGATCACCTTCCAGGCCATTACTATTAATATTTGTAACCGTTCACGGGTTCAGGGTTCACCGTTCAGGGTTCAGAGGTTGGTGGTTGTTTTCTATTCTCACGCCTTCTTCATCCAGAATTCACGAATCAACGGTTCAAATTTTCGGTAAACCCCGAACCTATTAACCTTTGAACCCCTGAACCTTTGAACCCGTAAACGGTTATCATATTTATATACAGCAAATATTTTGATCTATACAGTGAAATTTCATTAATCTAAAATAATTTCTCTGAGAAATTGTGCGGATTCTTCAGGGGGGGTGGGGTTGATATAAAATCCGGTACCCCATTCAAACCCTGCTACCATGGTCAGTTTAGGCATTATCTCTATATGCCAGTGATAGTGTTCCAAGAAAGGACTACGTGGCGGAGCCGTGTGCAACATATAATTGTAAGGGACCCCGGGAAGGGCTTTGTCGAGTCGCCGCATTGTCTCTAGAAAAAGGTCTGTTAATGAGTGGAATTGATTGTCGTCCATGGTAATATAAGAAGATTGGTGTCTTCTAGGCATCAGCCACATCTCAAAAGGCGAACGAGGTGCAAAGGGGCAGACCGTGATAAAATCATTATTTTCACATACTATTCTTACGCCTTGGGATTTTTCCTGACGAATGATGTCACAGAAGATGCAGCGTTCCTTAAATTCATAATAGTGCAAAGAGCTTTGGATCTCTTCCTGTATCCGGTGAGGTACGATAGGGAGAGCAATAAGCTGGGAATGTGAATGCTCTAGAGAAGCACCTGCAGCCCGGCCGAAATTCTTAAAAATTATTATGTAGCGAAAGCGGGAATCCTGTGCCAAATCCACCATCCGGTCTCTGTAGGCCCAAAAAGTCTGGATAAGCTGTCCATGAGACATCATAGGGATAGTTTCGTCGTGCTTAGGGGTATCTATTATAACTTCATGGGCACCGATACCATTCATTTTATCGTAAATACCTTCGCCCCGTTTGTCCAGATCTCCTTCTATAACTAGTGCGGGAAATTTGTTCGGAACTACCCTGAGGGTCCAGCCTGGTCCATTTGGTGAATAGTCCGGCCGTCCATAGGCCAGAACTTCCGGTGGAGTGGTGTGTTCATTTCCAGGGCATAAAGGACAGAATCCACCCTTGGTCTTGTCTTTTTCAATGACAAAGTCATAGGGGCGCTTCCCTCTTTCCTTGGCAATAATAACCCATCGGCCTATGATTGTATCCCTGCGTAGTTCGGGCATTTGGAATTCCTCAAATGTAATTATTCACTTCCCTTCTGACAGCCAGGGAGTCTGAACGGTTGCCCTTAAACCAGCCAGAGCCTGCGTTCAAAGTCTTCGTCAGGTGCATGGAGCACTATGTAGCCCTCCCGAGGCCATCTGTCTCTTACCAACTTATTTCCTATTGTTTCAACATAAAAGGTTAATTCATCTTTGGGGTTGGAGCCCAGAAGTGCAAAAGGTATTGCCACCTCTGTCAACTCATTCACAGAGCATTGTACACCTGTTTCGCGGAAAACAAGGGCCTTTCCATTTTTTAAAACACTGAATTTTTCCTCAAGGAGGTCTATAGACCGGCTGGGGATCAGCTCGATAGTTATTATAGTCTTAGAAGAGATTGTAATCCTGAGGCCGAGATCCGGCTCCCAGGCATCAAAGCTCCCTTCTCTGGGATCTATCCTCAGGTAAAGCGACTCAAGATCAAAGCCATAGGCAATCTCAGCCAGCGAACTCGTCCCGGAATGCATGGCCCCCCCTTGACCTCCCAAGGTCAGTGATCCTGCACCTCTCCACTCCCAATAATAGCTCACACGTCCATCAATTTGTGGGTGTATAAAACACGTTGGTTCAGTAGTAGGTGTTGCCGGTCTTGGAATTCTGATCGGACTTAGCAGTTCATCAGGAACTTTTATATTAAGGCTATTATAGACCTTTTTGAGATGAGTCCGGAAGAGGTGGTCAAATTCATAGGCATAATCAGTCTCAAATTGGTCTCCAAACCACCAGAACCAGTCACTGCCTTCAGCAGCATAAATAGATTCCATGACCACATTCACTACCTCTTCAGTTATGCCTTCCTGTTTTCTGGCATTGTCGACGACTTTTCTTGCACGACCCAGGGTTTCCCATGCCCGGTTTTCGTCCTGCCCACCGATCCAGATGCCGAAATCATGGTTTATCCAAGAACCTGTATGTAGCCCCGGCAAGGTGAGTGTCGGCGGATGGTCTTTCAGATACTGACCAATGGTCACAAGTTCAAGCATTGGTTCTTTGATAATTGCATCATATAGGCCTGTCAAGAAGGATTCACCGCCGTCCTGGTAATACTCCCAGGGATTTTCTCCATCCAGAATTATAGCAACAAAAGGGGCACGATCCATTCCCTGGAGGCCGTTACAGATTTCCTTCAGCCTGGAGACAAAGTCAGCGATTGCAGCCTGAGGATGGTTTTTCTGATAAACAAAACCTATCAAATCTGAAAGCTTATGGTGCCGAAAGACCATGTCTGTGCTGCAGCCGTTTGTTTCCACTCTATAAGGCTGAAATAGACTCTGAGATTCATTTCTCTCAAGTGAGTTAAATAGGATGGCCTCGTCCGTTGCCGTCCAGGAAAACCCGGCTTTTTCAATAAGGGGGATAAGCTCAGGGGCAACAGAGCCCTCTGATGGCCAGAGTCCTACAGGAGTCTTCCCTAAAATCTCCTTACAGTAGCGCCTACCTCTTTCCAGTTGTGTTCCGGCGTCTTCCGGGCAAGTAAATCGCAAAGGGAGTTTGGCCTCCGGCCTGGGCCTTCTCCCGAGATCCGTATCGATTAGCAGGGGGAGAATAGGATGATAGAATGGGCTGGTACTGATCTCTATCTGTCCTTCGATCCATTTTGAACTATAACGGGGAATGAGTCCTTTCATGAGTTCAAGATGGAAGTCCAGAAGATCCATCTTTTCTTCTTCGCTGAACAACTGTCCTTTTTGAAAAAGAGAACTAATCAAAGGGTGATTTCTTGAGGAAAAGCCGACCCAGGCGAGATTAAACCAGACCTGAAGGTCTAAATAATCCTGGGTTGAGAATTTTTCTCTCACTTGGGAGGTATAAGATGGGCCAAAGTCCCTTCCGCGCAACTCAAGCAGTTGCAGGTACCTCTTATGGGGTTCTACCATAGTAGGCCATTGGCAGCTGAAAAAATGTGTCAGGATGAATTCCTGGTCTGAAGGGGAGAGCTCGGTGGCAGGGCGACGGCTCAATTCCAGGAAGTCATCGGTTTTGCCCTGTATATAAGACTGGATTTGGAGAAGAAGGGATGGAACAAGGTTAAAAGTTACCTTTGCCTCAGGCCGGGAGTCCAGACATGCTATCATGTCAGAGTATGCCTTGACAGCGTGGAGCCTGACCCAGGGCATCGCGAAGTGATCCCTTATCGGGTCAAGGTACAGAGGTTGATGCATATGCCAAAGGAAGGCAATATTTAGCTGCAGCATTACAAGCCTTTGGCCTTTTCCTCTTTTTCTTGCTTGGACTTGCACTCAATGCAACGGGTTGTGACAGGTCTGGCCGTAAGGCGCTTAGTCCCTATTTTTTCACCACACTCCTCACATATGCCGTAAGTCCCATCTTCGATTCTTTCTAAGGCCTTATTGATTTTTTTTATGAGCTTTCTCTCCCTATCTCTGATACGCAGCTCAAAACTACGATCAGACTCTACGGATGCCCGATCTGTTGGGTCAGGAAAGTGGTCGTTCATGTCAGTCATCTCTCCCAGGGTCTTGTCCGCTTCCCCTAAAAGATCATCGAGTTTTTTCTGGAGTAGTTTGCGAAAATATTCCAGTTGGGCCTGTTCCATGCTACTATTCTCCTAAGAACTTTCTGTAAGGGTTCAAAGGTTCAGGGTTCAGAGGTTCAGGTTTGTTTTTTTATTCTCATGCCTTCTCCATTCCCGCCTGCCTCGCAAGCTTGACGAGTGGGCAGGAAGAACTCACGAATCAACGGTTCAATTTTTTGGTAAATCTTGAACCTCTTAGCCTTTGAACCTTGAACCTTGAACCTTTGAACCTTTGAACCCGTGAACGGTTACAACTTTCTTTTCCAGGTTCCGCTTTTCCCACCGGTTTTATAATCCAATTGTATTTTTTCAATAGTTATATTTTTCTCTGCTGACTTGCACATGTCGTAAATGGTCAGAGCCGCAACCGAAACTGCGGTTAGGGCCTCCATTTCTACGCCGGTTGCGCCTTTTGCCTTTGCTCGTGCCAAGATTTCTACGGCATTTTTTCCTGAGTCCGGAGTGAAGTCAATCTTTACTTGTTGCAAAGTTAAAGGATGACAAAGCGGAATCAAGGTTTCCACTTTTTTGGCAGCCATGATCCCAGCTATCCTGGCTACAGCCAGAACATCACCTTTTGAGGTTTTACTGTTAATAAGGAGATTGAAGGCATCAGGTCCTATTATTACCCGTCCTGAAGCAACTGCTTCCCTTTGAGTCATAGGTTTTGGGCTTACGTCCACCATGTGGGCCTGGCCCTTTGTGTCCAGATGAGAAAAGGAGTTTTTGCTCAAGACGTCCTCTCCTGACTGGAGTGCCCATGTGCTTCGGATCGTCTAAACAGTTTACGAAAGAAGCCGCCTTCTTTTTTTTCTTTTTCAATATCAGCGAATTCCTGAAGCAGGGCACATTGGCGCTCTGTCAACTTGGTAGGTGTTACAATACCAACTTCAACTATCTGATCCCCGGCTCCAAATCCTCTAATATCAGGAATGCCAAGTCCTTTCAGCCTGAAGTGCTCTCCTGTCTGGGTTCCTGCCGGAATTTTTAAGGTGCTGGGTCCATCCAGGGTGGATACTTCAACTTCGTCTCCCAGGGCTGCCTGGACAATAGAAATAGGAAGGCGAAAATATATGTCATTGCCATGACGTTCGAAAAGGTGGTGAGGTTTTACATGGATTACTATGTAGAGATCCCCCCTGGGCCCATGCCTGAGACCGGCTTCACCTTCCCTCCTCAGGCGCAATCTTGAGCCTGTATCCACACCTGCAGGAATACGTACCCTTACCTTATGTCGTTCCCGGATTCTGCCTTTACCTTGGCAGGTCTTACAGGGGTTTGTGATAATTGTTCCGGTTCCTGAACACTGTGGACAAGTAGAGGAGATCCTGAAGAAACCTTCTGATCTTATTATTTGGCCTTTCCCCTGGCAAGTAGGACAGGTAGCAGGATGGCTCCCGGAGGCCATACCTGTTCCTTTGCAGATGGAACAGGACTCAAGACGAACTATCTCGATTTCAGTCTCCGTGCCTCTGGCAGCATCTTCAAAGGAAACCTCAAGGTTGTATCTCAGATCCGCACCTGCCTCCGGCCCCATGGATGCGCCATGTCTTCGGTGGGTAGTAGAGAAACCAAACAGGTCTTCAAACAGGTCGCCAAAGTTACTAAATATGTCTTGTGGTCCGGAAAAACCTCTGAAGCCTGTCCCGGCTATTCCTTCGTGACCGTAAAGGTCATAGGTCTGCCTTTTCTGAGGATCTCTGAGCACTTCATAGGCCTCTGCCGCCTCCTTGAAGCGTTCCTCTGCGTCTTTATCACCATGATTTTTATCAGGATGATATTTTAAGGCCAGCTTCCGGTAGGCTTTTTTCATTTCTTCAGATGAGCAGTCTCGGGAGACCTCCAAAATTTCGTAGTAGTCTTTTTTCATTGATAATGCCTAAAAGCAGTCTTTTTCAACCTTCTGCCTGATTAGTATCTATCTGTAATGCTTGAAAAATCCGTTGTTCTTCTGCCTCTCGGGCCAATTCTTCCAGATTTTCAAATTTTACCTTGTTTTGAGCAACTTCTCTCAATGCCCTGACTATTTCCTTGTTTTTGCATTTGACTAAGGGCTGGGCGCCCTTGCGCAATTGCTTTACCCTCTCGATCGCAAGGTGTACTAATGCAAAACGGTTAGGCAAATTTTCCAGGCAGTCTTCGATTGTTATTCTCGCCATTGTATATTCTCCAGTTAAAAAATAGGGTATCCTTAAAGTGTAAACTACTTTTGACTTGTCGTGAAGTATGCCGAAATTTATTATTATAATAACAGTTTTAGTTGTCGCAATCTTTATTCAACATAGTTATTGTAACAGGACTAATATGAGGAACCTTCTTGCAGGCATTTTTTCATGTCTCATCATTTTAGCACCAACTGCTAATGGGCAGGATTTGGTGAAAATTTCCCAAAATAACATGCCGCAGGCAAGGATTCAGGTAACTCATGAGGCGGTTTCTCCTTCATGGCAACTGGTCTGGGATGAAGCCAGGGAAATGGTGAAAAAAAACGAACTGGATGGTGCTGTAGCCCTTTACAGAGAATTGTTAAGAGATCGCCAAGGTCTAGTAGAAGCCAGATGGGAATTGGCTTTAGTTTTAATGCGGTTAGATAAAGAAAGTCAAGCTATACTTGAACTTGAGCATGTTGTAGAGGCCAGGCCCCATGATATTCAAGCATTATTCATTCTTACAGAACTTCTAAGCCGTTCAGGTCAGTGTGACAAAGCTGTCGCTATTTATAAAAGTTTAGTGACAGAACTTAATCTCCGGGGAAAAGACTTCCACGTTGCCGGGAATGAATTACTGAATATCCCTGAAGGGCTGTCTTCGGCAGATGTCTTGGGGGGCCTTGCCCGTTGCCTGGAATCCCAAAAAAGGTTTAATGAGTCTATAACATATTTCCAAAAGGCTTTAGCCATTGAACCTGACCGAAAAGACCTTGAGTTTGATCTGGCTTGTGGGCTTCTGCGTCTGAAAAGAGCAAACAGTTCTTTGGCTCACTTCCAAAAACTGCTACCTCAGTATGAAGATGATCAGGACTTTTTATCCAACTATGCAAAGGCCCTTTTGGCTGTGGGAGATCGAGATAATGCCATTAGGATATTTGAGAGGTTTGTGGTGCTTTCCAGCGATAATACCGGGGAAGATCACACAGATAATCTTATATGGGGTGTTAATGAGCTTGTCTCCTTATATTTGATGGACGTGGATGTTCAGTCAGCAATCAAAGTCCTTGAGGATTTGAAGCATGATCATCCGGAAGTGCTTGATAAGCAGCTTTTGGCAACTTCGGGGCGTCTGTATTTTGCTTCACGTAATTATTTCAAGGCCCTTGAGACATTCAGGATTTTTCTGAGAGAAGAACCTAACAATAAAATGGGTCTGCTGTTTATGGCCCGCGCATATGAGCGCCTTCAGCTTTTTGCACCAGCCATTTCCATTTATGAGGAACTTTTACTTCTTGAGCCCGATCCGGACATTACTATGCATTTGGTCGAGTTGCTTTTAGAGACTGGAAATTTTGATCAGGCAAACTTTTTAGTTACTGAGGATATGCATAGTGCGCTGGAAAATGACATCAAGGGAAGAGAACTTCTGTTAAAGGTCTATCTGGAGAACGAGGACGGAGAAGGTGTTGAAAGGCTTTTAGACAGGGAAAACGATTTCTTTAAGGATCATGACATATTGATCTCATATGTTTCTCTTGCCACATCGATTGGTTATATGAGTGCCCGGATGAGATTTCGTTTATATGATGACGCTTTGTTTGCCTTGGCCGGCCAGGTTGAGAAAAGGAGAGATCTCCTGCAGGCCGGTGTGAAGCTGCTTCTGGGCCTTGGTCAACAGGATGTGGCTGACAGGGTGTTAAGACACTGTTGGTCTGAGGGCCGGTCCCTGTGGTCTATTGATATGCTGATCGATAGTTACCTTGATAAGAATATGTGGGAGGAGGCTGTTGTTTTGCTTGAAAGGGCACTATCTGTTTATCCGTCTTCGGCAAGGCTTAAACTGAAGCAGGCCTATCTGCTTCTTGACATGGGTGAGACTGACGCAGCCGGAGAAGTGCTTTCTTCAATTTGTGCAGGCGACAATTGGAAGTGGGGGGAAGAAAAAAGACTGCTGTGTGAAGGCTATGCCCTTGGCTTGACAGGAAGATATGAAGAGGCACTCAATCTTTATGGGGAAATAATTCAACAGGCACCAAATCATCTGGAAGCACATAGAGGCAGATGGATCAATTTTGCAGCCTATGGATTGGGACAGGAGGCTGATGCGGAGGCCCTGGGTTTAGAAATAGTTGCAGGGAAACCCCCATTTTTACATAGTAGTGAAGAGGGAAATGAAAATAATGAAAGACAGGTTCCAGTGCTTATAAAAAGCGGGAGGACGGTGCCGGCTCCCGGGGCCTACTTGAGTGGATTAGTTCAAAGTGAGGAATTTTTATCACCTAAAGAGATACTTGGTTCTCCGTTTTGTGAGACGGCAGGAGAGGCATGCCCCTTACTGCTTGCCTTGTCTTATGAACATTTTGGGAATTTTTCAGAAGCGGTTGTGATGTGGCGCTCTTTTTTAAAAAGACACGAGACGTATTGGCCTGGCTATGAACGTCTTGCCCGGATATACGAGGGCAGAGGTAAAGCAGGATGTGCAAAAAGATTACGTTTCACAGCGTGTAACAAAGTTCAACAGCTTCAAGAGTCTATTTGTTACAGTGAAGATTCCGTTGATAAATCGGGTTTTTTAAGTGCAGGATTAATTTCGCAAAAGGGAGGTTGGGTTGACAATTTTGGCAATGTATCAGAATCCGCCTTTAAAAAGATTTGGGAGGTGGCTGGGCCTTCGGGTTCGTGGATATGGCAAGAACTTAATTGTTTGGCCCTTGAATACCGGGAGGCAATGTTGTGCTCTGAGTGAGAAACCCGGAGAAAAAGAACCAGCCTGTTCAAAAAAAGATAAAGTTACACCCTGTGTAACCGTTCACAGGATTACAACGCCCGTTTTATCGCAACCTACCGAACTGTAAGTGTTTACAGGGTGCTGCAGATGCGAGGCGGAGGGTATGCAGACGTACTCCCTGTACTTCAAGTGCCCGACAACAAAGCAGATGTGGTGCCCTGTGAACGCTTACTACCCTTTAGGCCCAGGATGAGGAAAAGAAAATGAATGAAAAGCGTCTTTCTAAAACCGAGTGGAAACGCCTTGAAAAGGATCTATGCCGTAGCCGAAGACCTGTTTGGTCTCAGATTACAGCTAAAGACCGAAAAAAGGCCCTTTTGTATTCGGACAAGTATAAGGACTTTATAAGTAAGGCAAAGACCGAACGGGAGTCTGTTAACATCATTGCAAGCAAGGCGCAGGAGAGGGGTTTTGTGCCGTTTGAACAGGCCGGGCCCGGTTCCAATCGGGTCTTGTGGACCTTTAGGGGGAAGGCGGCTGCCCTGGCCGTAACAGGTAAGGCACCTGTCAGTGATGGGGTCAGGATCATTGCATCACACATAGACGCACCCCGTTTGGACCTGAAACAGAATCCCCTCTATGAAGATCTGGAGATGGCCTTTTTGAAGACACATTATTACGGAGGGATCAAGAAGTTTCACTGGGTAGCCCGTCCTCTGGCTATCCATGGGCTGGCACTGAAAGGAGACGGGAGCGCAATTCCTGTCGAGTTTGGTGAGGATCCTCATGATCCTGTGCTTACAATAAATGATCTTTTGCCACATCTTGCCCGTAAGGTGCAGGGTAAGAAAAAGATTTCAGAGGCCATACCGGCAGAAAAGCTGAATGTGTTAATAGGGGGTTTTCCTCTTTTGGGCCCTGAAGACCTGAAGGATGGCGTAAAATTACGTATTTTAAGGATTCTGAACGAAAGATACGGCCTGGTGGAAGAGGATCTAATAAGTGCGGAGCTGGAAATTGTCCCTGCAGGTGGTTCAAGGGATGTTGGCCTGGACGGGGCCTTTGTAGGTGGCTATGGGCAGGATGATAGATCCTGTGCATATGCCTCTCTATACTCCATCCTTGAACTTGAGGAACCTCAAGTTACCTCAGTCGCACTGTTCCTTGACAAGGAAGAAATAGGTAGTGACGGAAATACAGGGGCCAAGTCCAGTTTTTTTGAGGTGGTGTTGTATGATCTCATGCGGAACGGGGGGCTTCAAATCGAGGCGGATAGCCTTGTACGAATGCTTATTGCGTCCAAGGCCATTTCAGCGGATGTTACAGCAGGGATAGACCCTGATTATAAAGAAGTCCATGAAGAACGTAATGATGCACTGATCGGACACGGAGTTTGCCTGACGAAATATACCGGCTCAGGAGGAAAGTACTCAGCAAATGATGCCCATGCTGAATATGTTAACTGGTTGAGGCGCGCCTGGAACGATGCCAAAGTAGTCTGGCAGGCCGGAGAGTTGGGAAAGGTGGACGAAGGCGGAGGGGGTACTGTGGCCAAGTATCTTGCCCAGCGCGGCCTGGATATTGTCGACGCAGGACCTCCTTTGCTCAATATGCACTCGCCATTTGAGATTGCACATAAGACTGACCTGTTTATGACCTATAGGGCGTTTGATGCTTTTTATAAGGCAGGTGAGTAATTGAGTGATTTGGTGATTTAGTGATTGGGTGATTGCATGAAAGTCATAGATCCTTCTTTTAGTGTATTCGACGAATTTTTTGTTCATGGAAGGCTGCTTGAGCAGATCGAGCGCTGCGGACGGGTCTGTTACAAGAGTGAAGACCGGATATCTGCGGAGTCAGCCAGGCCTTTTATTAAAGGGATAATAAAACGGGGTCATGAATCAGTACTTGAGATGGCCCAGATCGTGCTGGAGATAGAGGTGGACAGCGAGCTCACCATGCACAAGTTTTTTGAGAGGATACCAAGGTTCTGCCAGGTGGATAAGCTGGAACGCAAGCAGTATCTGCTGTCTGGGAATCCCAGGGTCTTTAGGGACCTTGCCCGGCACCACCGTGATCTGAAGGTTGTGAAGGCTGTATTAAAAAAGCTTACAGAGTTCCATCCTGTTTTATTTGAGGATCTGGTTCCACGGTTTGGCTGGGTACCGCAAGATGGTATTGTTGCTCGTGTGCTGCCTCCTGAGGAAATTGAAAACCTGCCCTTGGAACAACTTATCAGACACCGGACACTTCTGGTTCATCTAATAATTAACCGGGCAGTTTCCCATGAACTGGTGCGCCATAGAGTTGCTTCATATCTCCAGGAATCCCAGCGTTACTGCAGATATGGTGAAGCCCGCTTTGGGGGCGAGGTAGTGTTTATCCGGCCTTGTTTTTTCAAGGAGGGATCTGATGAATACCGGTTATGGCTAGATGCAATGTCACAAGCAGAGGGAATTTATCTTAAACTCCTTAAGACAAGCTCTCCACAAGCTGCCCGTACTGCGCTGCCAAACTCCTGTAAGACCGAGATCATGGTCCATGCTACTCTTGAGGAATGGATGCATATTATGCGTCTCAGGACGTCAAAGGCCGCTGATCCTTCAATGCGGGAGATCATGTTGGCCCTTCTTCCTGAATTTGAAAGACGTTTTTCAGCAATATTCGGACCTATAAGAGAATGCTGGATGCCGAAAATGGAAATTAGAAATTAGAAATTGGGTAAAAAATGGATTAATCAGCTTCATCTCTAATTTCAAGTTTCTAATTTCTAATTTCACTTAAAGGATCTATCCATATGCAGTGCAAAACCGATTTTCTTATAATAGGGAGCGGGATAGCCGGGCTGAGTCTTGCAATAAAACTCGCCCCGCTGGGACAGGTAACCGTGGTCACGAAAAAGGCCGAATCCGACACGGCTACAAATTTGGCTCAGGGCGGCATAGCCTGTGTCTTTGGTGCTGATGACAGCTTTGACCTGCAACAACAGGATACGCAGCGCGCAGGAGACGGTCTGTGTCACGAAGATATTGTCAAAATGATAATCAGCCAGGGCCCGGATCGTATAAAGGAGCTGGAAGACCTTGGATTGGAATTCAACAAGGAATCACACAATCCGGATGTGCTGGATCTGGGAAGGGAAGGTGAACACTCTCGCCGCCGCATAGTGCACGTTGGGGATTTTACCGGGCGATCCGTGCAGAGTGTCTTAATGGATAATGTCGATAGATTGCCTTCTGTTAAGGTCTTTGAAGACTATGTTGTAGTTGACCTCATTACAGAAAGCATGATCAAGGCATATTCGCCCGGCAGCATGGAGAAGGAACGTTGTCTGGGGGCTTATCTGCTGGAAGTAGCTACAGGTAAGATTCATACTTTTCTGGCCCCTATAACAGTGCTCGCCACGGGCGGGTGCGGCAAGGTTTACCTGTATACCAGCAATCCTGATGTGGCCACAGGTGATGGTATAGCTGTAGCGTACCGTGCCGGAGCCGGGATTGCCAATCTGGAATTCGTGCAGTTCCATCCCACGTGTCTTTATCATCCAAAGGCCAAAAATTTTCTTATATCAGAAGCGCTCAGGGGAGAGGGCGCCAGGCTGCTGGACCCTGAATACAGGCCCTTTATGGAGAAATATGATTCTCACCTGAAGGAGCTTGCCGGAAGAGATGTGGTCGCCAGGGCCATAGATACTGAATTGAAGAATAGTGGAAAGGATTGTGTATATCTGGATATTAGTCACCGTTCTGCTGATTTCATCCGGGAGCGTTTCCCAAATATCTATGAGACCTGTCTGGGCTTTGGGATCGATATTACAAAGGAGCCGATACCGGTTGTGCCGGCGGCCCACTATATGTGTGGAGGGGTGGTTACTGACAGCCACGGAGAGACAAACCTTGAAGGCCTTTTCGCTTTGGGGGAAACTGCATGTACCGGTCTGCATGGTGCCAATCGGCTTGCGTCAAACTCCCTTCTTGAAGCCCTTGCTATGGCTCACCAGGCTTTTCTGAAGATCAGTGAGATATTTCCCGGTTTGAAGGAAAAATCATTTCCCCAAGTGCCTCCCTGGGAAACCAGGGGAGCTGTGGATTTAAAAGAGGCGGTCCTTATCTCTCACAATTGGGATGTAATTCGGCGTCTGATGTGGAACTATGTCGGCATTGTCCGCAGCACAAAAAGACTTAAACTGGCCAGACAGCGCCTTTCACCGATTCTTGAAGAAATCCGGCAGCACTACTGGGAATATATCCTCACCCGGGATTTTATAGAACTGAGGAACCTCGCACAGGTTGCGGAACTCATCATTATTGCAGCCAGTCAGCGAAAGGAGAGCAGGGGCGGGCACTTCACTATTGACTATCCCTACAAAGACGACTGGAACTGGCGTAGAGATACAATTATTCAACGGTTTCGGAAGAAAACGTGAATACAACCGTTCAGAGGTTCAGGGTTCAAGGGTTAAGAGGTTCGGGGTTTACCGAAAATTTGAACTGTTGATTTGTGGGTTTTGCTTGCCCGCTCGCCAAGCTTGCGAGGCAGAAGGGAATGGAGAAGGCATGAGAATAGAAAACAACCATCAACCTCTGAACCCTGAACCTCTGAACGGTTACCCGTGAACATAGGCAAACCACAGCTTTTAGGTCACAGAGTCTGGGGGTTTGCTATCCTTGTTTCGATTCTTATCTTCTGGCTTTTCTGGACCTGGAGGCATGAGCTATGGTCTCTCTGGTGTGGTCTATTACAGGCATTTGAACATAGAGAGTCTGTGCGAGCATATATTCTCTCTCTGGGTCATTTGGCGCCTTTTGCCTTTATTTCACTCCAGGCCCTTCAGGTCGTTATATCTCCTATCCCCGGCGAGGCAACTGGTTTTATAGGTGGTTTTCTGTTTGGGAAGTGGGTAGGTTTTTTTTATTCCACTATCGGTCTTACCCTGGGGTCTGCAATTGCTTTTTTTATATCCCGTCAGTTTAGGCGCTTGGTTAGATTGTGGCTTCTCCGTTCTCGTTTATACCACAGGTTTGAGCATCTTGTCGAGCACCAGGGACTTTTCATCTTCTATATATTGTTCTTGTTTCCCGGATTCCCAAAGGATTTTCTTTGTTATCTTCTGGGACTGAGCCGGATGCCGTGGTTGGCCTTTCTGGTTATAGTCATACTGGGCCGTATGCCCGGAACACTGGTGCTGACATTACAAGGGGCCAATACATATGATAAAAATATAGAGGGCTTCCTAAGTATTCTGTTTTTGACCCTCCTGGTATTGATACCCAGCTTGTACTACCGGGAGCGAATCTATCAGTGGGTAGGGGCACATAGTCTTAAGGAGTGAGTAAGCGTTTACAGGGCACCGCACCTGCTTTGTTGTCGGGCACTTGAAGTACAGGGAGTACGTCTGCGTACCCGTACGCCTCGCATCTGCAGCACGCTTACAGTTCGGTGTGCGGTAAAACGGGCGTTGTAATCCCGTGAACGGTTACAGGAGTGACGTAATGCGGCAAGCTTTCCTTGATTGTTTCTCCGGGATCAGCGGAGATATGTTTTTAGGGGCCCTGATTGATGCAGGGTGGCCTGAGGAAGAATTAACGTCCCTTCCGGAGAAGCTGGGCCTTGAGAATACAGCAGTTGAGGTCCAGGGAGTTAAAAGGAAGGGCATAAAGGGCATTCAAGTCAAGGTCTCCGGGACCGGGCCCCATCCATTCAGGAATCTGCGGGATGTGGAGGCAATTCTTGAAAGATCTGATCTGCAACCCGGGATAATTCGGCTTTCCCTGAAGGTATTTAATCTCCTTGCCCAGGTTGAGGCCAAGGTGCATGGCTGCTTATTAGAAGAGGTCCATTTCCATGAAATCGGGGCTGTAGATACATTGGTGGATATTGTGGGGACCATCAGCGGCTTAAACCATTTTTCTGTTGGAAAGATTTGTTGCTCACCCATTCCTGTAGCTAGGGGGTGGATAGATTGCGAACACGGCAGACTTCCTTTGCCTGCCCCTGCCACTGCTGAGTTGTTAAAAAATGTGCCGATTTATGGGGTGGATGGAGAGTGGGAACTTGTTACACCAACCGGGGGTGCTTTGATAAAGGGGCTGGCGGATCATTTCAGGACCTTCCCCGAAATGAAAGTGGAAAAAATCGGATATGGGGCGGGTTCAAGGGATATACCTCAATGGGCCAATCTCCTTCGTATCTGGCTGGGTGAAGACCGGTCATCAAAAAAGGAATCAGTTGTAGTGGAGCTAAGGAGTTATATAGATGACATGAACCCTGAGTGGTTTGAGTATCTGATGGAGCGCTTGTTTGATGCAGGTGCCCTGGACGTTGTAATGTGTCCGATACATATGAAAAAGAATCGTCCCGGTGTTGAGATTACAGTCTTAGCCACACCTGGTCATGAACATAGCCTCAGTAAGATGCTTTTTGAGGAATCCACTACTTCAGGGATACGCCTGAACAGGTGTCTGAGGTATATTTTGCCTAGAAGGAATGGTATGGTTCCAACCAACTGGGGTAATGTGCGAGCCAAATTGATCACAAGGCCGGATGGTCGGTCCACAATTTCTCCTGAGTACGAGGCCTGCAAAGAAGTAGCACGCCGGTTCAATGTCCCTTTAGGTGTGGTTTATCAGGCTGTGGGCCGGGTGTCGGTTGAAGATTTTATAGATGAAGAAAGATCTGTCGTGCCCCAAGATTCAGGCGCTCACTCTTAATTTTGGCTCCTGCAAGTGGCTCCTAAGACTTTAAATTTCAAAGATAGATTAGTCCTGTTTCTGGCAAGCGGACTGTTTTTGGGGTTGATCCCCTTTGCCCCAGGTACATTCGGGAGTCTCCTGGGAATTCCTCTCCACTGGCTATTTAGTCATCTTCCAATTTTTCTGGGAATATGTTCTCTTGGATTTGTTATCCTGATATCTGTGTGGATCTCAGGCAGGGCAGAGCTTTTACTGGGGCATAAAGATCCATCTCAAATAGTGATAGATGAAGTGGTTGGCATGGCAGTGGCGCTTGCCGGCGCCCCACTTGAACCTTCTTTGATTATAGTTGCTTTTATGTTTTTTCGTTTTTTTGACATCTGGAAGCCTTTTCCAATAAGATATATAGATAAATCTTTCCCCGGGGGATGGGGTATTGTGCTTGATGATGTTGCAGCCGGCATTATGGCAAATTTGGCATGGAGGTTGTGGGATTTAGAGGTAATTAGTCATGCATGGTGAAATTATAGCTATAGGAGATGAACTTGTGTCCGGCAAGGTATTAAATACCACGGCCAGCTTTGCAGCTAATAAGCTCTTTTATGCTGGTTGCCAGGTGACCCGGATCACATCCATTGGTGATGATCCCGATGATATTGAAGAATGTCTGCTGGCAGCAATAAAGAGGTCAGAATACGTTATTATCACCGGCGGACTTGGTCCGACTACTGATGATATAACAAACGAGGTGACAGCCAAGGCATTAGGGCGTCCCCTGGTCTTGAATGAGATGATTCTAGAGAAGATCAGGAGGGCGAAACAGCGGTTTGTCAATCCTGTTTTTTTGCGGGAAAAGTTGGCGTGGTTACCTGAAGGTGCTGAAGTCCTGAATCCCGAAGGTCGTGCTGCAGGATATCTCCTGGTCCACCAGGATACCCCTCTTTTTTTTCTGCCTGGAGTGCCTGGGGAGTTGGAAGATCACATGGTTCAGCGGGTTATTCCCAGGCTTAGCAAGTTTATTTCCAAAAAAATAAATATAAGACAGCAGACCTTCAAAGTCTTTGGTCTGTCGGAGACAGAGATAAACGCCCTTTTTGAAAAGCTGGAATCCAGCCGGGATGGCTTGAGCATTGGTTATTATCCCAACTTCCCGGAAGTCAACGTGACTGTCACTGTAAAGGGTCTGAATCCGGAAAAAGTTACTGAAATTTTTAATATGGCATGCAATACCATAAAACAACTGCTGGACAAACATGTAGTTGCTGTCAATGAGGAAACTCTTGAGGAGACAGTAGGCAGACTTCTGCTGGAAAAAGGTGGTGTTCTTTCCCTTGCGGAGTCCTGTACAGGTGGTCTGGTAAGCCAACGGGTGACCGGCATCCCCGGCAGTTCCCTGTGGTTTGAAAGGGGAGTGATTACCTATAGCAACAAGTCAAAGGAAGATCTCCTTGGGGTCTCTCGCGAGACATTATCCCTCCATGGCGCAGTGAGTTCCCAGACTGCCGTGGAAATGGCAGATGGTGTAAAACGTTTGGCCGGTACAGGCTATAGCCTTGCTATTACCGGTATTGCCGGTCCATCCGGAGGTACTACTCAAAAGCCTGTGGGCACAGTCTATATTGCTTTATCAACCCCTGAACGGACAGTAGCCGAGCAGTTCCGATTTGCCGGAACAAGACACATGATACAGACATTGGCAGCGGAAACTGCTCTTGATTTGCTGAGGCTGTATTTGAGTTAAGCGTTCAGGGGTTCAAAGGTTCAAAGGTTTAGAGGCATAAGCGCTAAGTTGTTTTTGCACAGGATGGACTAATGAACATCTTTCAACGTAATCTCTGAACCCTGAACCCTGAACCCTGAACCCTGAACCCTTACTTATGGTACGTACTTTCCTGGCAATTGACCTGCCGGGCACACAGCGTAAGATACTCGAAGAACATCAAGGCCGGTGGAAATCCGCCAAGGCGGATGTGAGGTGGATCTATCCGTCCAATATGCACCTGACACTCAAATTTCTGGGTGAAATTCAGGAATCAAGTAAGGAGAGCGTGATAGCTGCCTGCAAAGAGGCCTGTTGCCTTCACAGGGGTTTTTCTTTGTTTTTAAATGGTACAGGCATCTTCCCGAACCTTAGACGGCCCCGGATACTGTGGATCGGAATCGGAGGTGAAACAGATCTTCTGTGCAAACTGCAAAACAGCATTGAAACAGCCTTGGAGGAAAAGGGCTTCCCACGGGAAGACCGTGCCTTTACGCCTCACCTGACTGTAGGACGAGTCCGTTCTCCCCGCAGACTTTCACGGCTTCTTGAAGTATTTTTAAAGGACAAGATCGTAACTAAACCTTTTATAGTAGAAGAAGTAATAGTATACAAAAGCCGGCTGACTCCCCGTGGACCTTTATACAGTCCTCTGGCCAGATGCCCCTTATGGACTGATGTTCGACGTTCATCTTTCAAAACAACTTAACGCTTATGCCCCTGAACCCCTG
>CBETWD010000010.1:0-31314 GCA_965539945.1 uncultured bacterium | reverse complement strand
AAGATTATATGTTCAGCCGCGATTCGAGGGGCCCACAAGATAGTGGACATGGCTGAAGAAAAATATGAAAAAGCCCTGAAGAAGTTTGGGCCTGAACAAGAAGTCGGCTTTCCCAATACCGGTTACTACCTGCCGGTAATTTACAGCGTTCTGGGAGCCCCCGTAAAACATCTGGGGGACATGAAGGAAATCTTTCAGGAATGTCGAAAATTACTTCCTGCACCGGTCAGTGGCCAAGCATGGCTGCCGTATCTGGCACCGGCCCTGGATGCCGGGATGGCTACTTTTTTTGCCGAAGAAATGCACGAGGCTATGCGATACGTTGAGGAACCCAGCCTTTATGCAAAGACCGAGGATCCCACAGGTGACTGCCTGTGGCTTGGAGCAGCAGATGATGTAATTTTCCGTAAACGCGGCGTAGAGTTTGTTGATGGTACTGCTCCGGGATTTGCAGCAATACTCGGCACTCCTTCAGATCCGGAGGTGGCCGAAAAAATTGCTTTGGAATTGCAGCAAAAGAACCTCTATATATTCATGCATGATCAGACCGATGGGATATCTATGCCGGATCAACTGGCAAAGCAGAACGTACAGATCGGTTGGTCAACACGCCTTGTGCCCTTTGGGCCCACATATACCTCTGCAGTGTTTGCCATGGGCTTTGCCTGCCGCGTTGCCCTTGCCTTTGGTGGAATAAAGCCTGGTGATTTCAAGGGGAACCTGATCTACAACAAGGACCGGACATTTGCCTTTGTTATTGCCTTTGGTCCGGTCTCGGATGAATGGTATGCCAATGCAGCCGGGGCTATCAACTGGGGTTTTCCAACCATATCCGACTGGGATATACCGCAGGTACTACCCACGGGTATCTGTACTTACGAGCATGTGGTCAGCCAGGTCCCACACGATGAGATTGTTCAAAAGGCCATAGAAGTAAGGGGACTCAAGGTCACTGTCTCCAAAATCGACATTCCAATGGCTTACGGTCCTGCCTTTGAAGGGGAGCGTGTACGGAAAGACGACCTGTATCTTGAGTGCGGCGGTGGAAGAAGCCTGGGAGTTGAGCTCCTGGTCTCCAAAGAAATGGATGAGGTACAGGACGGGCTGGTCACCATAGAAGGACCGGAAATAACAGACGTGGAAGAGGGTGCAAAGCTCCCGCTTGCCATACTTGCCGAGGTTGCGGGCCGGCAGATGCAGTCTGACTTCGAGCCTATCCTTGAGCGGCAGTTTCACCACCTGATCAACTATGCCCAGGGAGTCATGCACATCGGGCAGCGGAACATAATGTGGTTCAGGGCCGGCAAGGCAGCCATAGAAAAGGGCTTCAAGTTCGAGCATATCGGGCGCATTCTCCACGGAAAGCTCCATCAGGACTTTGGTGCCATTGTGGATAAGATACAGGTGAAGATCTATACAGAGGAGGCCCGGGTAAAGGAGGTCATCGAGATGGCAAAGGCTGTCTATGCTGCCAGGGATAAGCGCTTGGGCTCCATGACTGACGAGAGTGAAGAGATTTTCTATTCCTGTACTCTCTGCCAGTCCTTTGCCCCGAGCCACGTATGTGTGATTACCCCTGAGCGTGTGGGCATGTGCGGTGCGTATAACTGGCTGGATGGTAAGGCCTCCTTTGAAATCAATCCCACAGGTCCGAACCAGCCCATACCCAAGGGAGACCTTATCGATGCCAACCTCGGTCAGTGGATAGGCATAAATGATTTTGTTAATAAGGCGTCCAGGGGTAAAGTTGAGCGTGTCAGTGCCTATAGCCTTATGATAGATCCAATGACCGCCTGCGGCTGCTTTGAATGTATCGCCAGTATGCTTCCCATGTGTAACGGCATAATGATTGTAAACAGGGATTACATGGGCATGACCCCGAGCGGCATGAAGTTTACCACTCTGGCTGGAATGGTTGGTGGAGGACAGGTTACTCCCGGCTTTCTCGGTGTTTCCAAACATTACATCTGTAGCCGGCAGTTTATGAAGGCTGAAGGCGGGCTTAAGCGTGTAGTGTGGATGCCCAAAATACTGAAAGAGGAAATCAGGGATCGCCTCCAGGAAAGGGCTGAAGAAGAAAATGTATCCGATCTGGTTGAGATGATAGCGGATGATGAAGTGGGTATCACAGAAGACGAAGTGCTCCGTTATATTAAGGAGAAGGAACACCCGGCGCTGAGCATGGAAAAAGTGATGTAAGGAGAAGGATAACTAATGGCACTCACTGGGATAGGAATCCTAAAGATGCTTCCCAAGACAAACTGCGGGGAGTGTGATGTACCCACCTGCCTGGCCTTTGCCATGAAGGTGGCAGCCGGTCAGGTAGATATAGGCGCATGCCCGCATGTCTCTGATGAGGTAAAAGAAAAGGTGGGAGAGGCGTCTGCTCCGCCCATCCGGCCTATAACCCTTGGCAGTGGTGATAACATCTTTGAGATGGGAGGAGAGACCTGTCTGTACCGGCATGAAAAAAGGTTTGAACACCCAACAGGTATTGCAGTCCTGGTCAGGACTGATATGGACGAGGATAATATTTCAGGGCGTTTACAGCGTTTTAATGATCTGCGCTATGATCGTGTAGGATTGGAACTCAAGGCCGACCTGATAGCTTTACATGACTCCACCGGGGATGAGGGGGCATTTACTTCTCTGGTGGAACGTGTCCGGAACGAATGCCCTGATGCCGCTATTATCCTTATGAGCGATCAGGCCGGCTGCCTTGCAGCAGGCACCAAGGTCTGCGGAGACCACAAGCCCCTTCTTTACTGTGCCACAAAGGAAAATTCAGAGACTATTGCAGAGACAGCCAGGGAGGCTGGTTGCCCCTTGGCAGTGAAAGGTAAGACCTTGGGAGAGGCTGCGGAGATCTCAGAGCAGTTACAAAAGGCAGGGATTAAAGACCTTGTCCTGGATACAGGTGCCAGGACCGTAAGGGCTGCATTTGAAGATCAGGTGGCCATACGCAGGGCTTCCACAAAACACAAGTACAAAGCCCTTGGTTTTCCCACCATCTCTTTCACGTGTGAGATGACCCGGGATCCTCTGCTTGAGACAATGATTGCATCGGTTCTGGTGGCCAAGTACGCCGGCATCATAGTTATGTCTGACTTGCAGGGAGATACCCTGTTCCCGCTTCTGCTTGAGCGGCTTAATATCTTTACTGATCCTCAGCGGCCCATGGTGGTCGATGAGGATATTTATCCAATAAACGGGCCGGACGAGAACTCTCCTGTACTTATTACATGCAACTTTTCCCTGACCTACTTTATCGTCTCAGGAGAAGTCGAAGGCAGCAAAGTTCCATCCTGGCTCCTAATCAAGGATACAGAGGGCCTTTCAGTGCTTACCGCCTGGGCTGCGGGAAAATTCAGTGCGGATCTCATAGGTGTGTTTGTCAAAAAATCAAACATAGAAGACAGGATCAAACACAGGAACCTGATTATCCCAGGATACCTGGCCTCTATAAAAGGTGAGCTGGAGGAGGAACTTCCGGATTGGAAGATCCAGATCGGCCCCAGAGAGGCAAGTCATATACCTCCCTTTCTGAGGGACTGGCGGGCTGAGGTGTAATCATGTATGTCCAATGCATAGCTGAAAGCATAAATATCATGGGTACCCGGATTGGGAAGGCCATGAAGGAGCGCGATCCCGGGCCGATTCAGTTGATGGCCAATGAAGAAGTGGCGGACGAAGCGGATTTTCTGGATCTGAACATCGGGCCTGCCAGAAAGGAAGGGCCTAAGTTAATGCCCTGGATAGTCAACGTTACAGAGGAAATAACCGATTGCCCTCTGTCCCTTGACACTACAAATGCCAACGCATTGATTGCCGGCATGAAGGCAGCCAAGAATCCCCGGGTCCACGTGATGAATTCTATCTCGCTCCAGCCTGAGAGAATGAAAAAGCTTATACCTGTAGCTGCTGAGACAGGCTGTAACGTTGTAGGCCTGCTCTGGGGAGTGGACGGCATGCCCAGGGATTCTAACGAGAGGGCAGCCATGACTGTAGACCTCTCCATGGCCATGAACGAGGCCGGGGTCCCAAACGAGAAGATTCTGATAGATCCAATTGCCACCCCGATAACCCTGGGATCAGACCAGGTATTGAGCGGATTGGAGTTCATGGGCATGTTGCCTGAGATCGCTCCGGGCGTAAAATCCATAGTAGGTCTCTCAAATGTCTCAAACGGTGTTTCTGCTGAGAAAAGGCCATATCTCAACCGGGCTTTTCTGGCCATGTTAATGAAACATGGATTATGGTCGGCCATTGTCGACACGTACGATCATGAGTTAATTAAACTGGCCCATGGGCAAATGCCTGAACTGCTGAAGCTGGTTCACGATATAATGGACGAAAGCGAACCTGACCCCGGCACCCTTTCTCCCAAGGAGATGGAATACTACAAGACAACCAGGGTCCTGATGGGAAAGACCATATTCTCCGAGTCCTGGCTGGAACTATAATTGATTACACTGCAAAAAGTCCTGAAGCAGGATTCCGCTCAAAATGCTCCAGATGCAAGGCGCGAGATTTCCGAGGAATGAGATGTACTTAGCGTACATCGCAGTGACGAAGAAATCGAAGTAACACAGCAGATGGAGTATTTTCAGCGGAATCATAATTGAAAATAATGAAACGCCATGGTACAGGACATTATCATCAAGCTTCTGAGAGAAGCTATTTTCACTGTTTGACACAATGAAATAGAATCAGGGATCTAATACACAAAAAAAGGTGGATTTAAAATGGCCAAAGGGATAACTGTTACCGAGTTTATCTTGTCCAGTCAAAAAGAGCAGCCGGAAGCAACGGGTGCCTTTACATCTATTCTGTCAGAGCTGACAATTGCAGCCAAGATCATCGCGCAAAAAGTGGACAAGGCAAATTTATCTGATGCACTTGATACTATTGAGTCAGCGAGTGGTGACGAAGGAGTAGTGCAAAAATTACACGAATTTGCCAATTCTACAATTGTGAACCGCCTCAGTCACGTGGGATGCTTGAGTGGCATGGCATCCAAGATGAATACGGATTTGATACCTATCCCTAAAAAGTATGCCAAGGGTAATTATATATTGATCTTTGATCCCCTGGGGGGCGTTACAAATATTGACGTACCTGTTGCGATCGGCTCAATTTTCTCAATCTTCAAGAAACGAGGCCTTGGAGAATTCGGCATGATGGCGGACGCCCTGCAACCCGGTTGTGAGCAGGTGGCGGCAGGTTATTGTATTTATGGATCAAGCACTATGATGGTCTATACAACAGGGGATGGTGTTCATGGGTTTACGCTGCAACCAAGTATCGGGGAGTTTCTTCTCTCCCATGAGAACATTCGCATACCCAAAAAAGGCAAGACCTACAGCGTCAATGAGGGGAACTATTATTTCTGGGAGGAGAATGTCCAGGACGCGATCGAGTACTTTAAGACGCCTGATTTAAAGACAGGTCGTCCTTACACAGGGCGTTATACAGGCTCTTTTGTAACGGATTTTCACCGGAATCTCCTGAAAGGTGGAATCTACATGTATCCGAAGAACTCAAAGGATCCTTCAAAGCCCCATGGAAAAATGATGCTCACGTGCGAAGTCAATCCCCTGGCTTATATAGTCGAACAGGCAGGAGGATATGCAAGCACCGGTACTGAACGTATACTCGATATTGAGCCGCAGCATCTTCATCAGAGAGTGCCTGTGTTCATTGGCGGCATGGACGATGTGCGGATGGCTGAAGACATCATTCAGGGGAAGCGTTAAAAGAAAAATTGAAGGATTGAAGAATTCCTCAATTTTGAATGGATACTGACGTATGGATACTGAAAAACTAAATAAGATACTTGCAGTTTTTAAAGGAGAAAGGGGAGGATTGATCTCCATCCTGCAAAGGGTGCAGGAGGAGTTTGGGTATCTGCCCGAGGCCGCCTTGTCTTTAATTGCAGATTTCCTGAAGTTGCCGCCGAGCCAGGTATTCAGCGTGGCAACGTTCTATGACCATTTCTATTTGACTCGCCGGGGTGATCATCTTGTCTCCGTATGCCAGGGGACCGCCTGTCATGTACTGGGTGCACGTGACATCCTGGAAACGGCGGAAAAATGCCTTGGCCTCAAGACAGGCCAGACGACTCCGGACTACAAATACAGTCTTGAACGAGTGGCCTGCCTGGGGTCATGTGCTCTGGCTCCGGTTGTCCTTGTAGATGACGAAGTCCATTCGAAAATGACAGTGAGAAAGGTCAAGAAAATACTGACAGAGGACCTTGATGATACAGAGACCCGGACATGATTATGCCCGGAATGCTCCAGATGCATCCCTTTATAGATAATGCTGAATTTTGAATGCTGAATGCTGAATTATGGAAGAAGATTTAAAAGACATATACCTTAATTCAACATTCAACATTCAAAATTTATTGTACGTCGCGATGACGGGAAAATCGAAGCAACGCAGCAGATGGGGTATTTTCAGAGGAATTAGATGGACAGAAACGTAGTATAAATATGGAAAAATCGATCTCAATACAATCAATAGAAGACTACAAAATAGGTAGCGTGGAATCGTTAAGACTCCTGAGGGAAACCCTCTTTGCCGGTGAGCAGACAACTGGGAAAATGGTCAGTGTCTGCTGTGGAAGCGGTTGTATGTCGTCTGGAAGTGAACATGTCAGGGAGGCCTTTGTCAGGGAAATCAAGGACCAGGAGCTTGAAGATGAAATAACGGTCAAAAAGACAGGTTGTCATGGATTTTGCGAGAGGGGTCCGATTGTGGTTGTGGGCCCGGAAAAAATATTTTACCAGCACGTAACAAAAGAAGACGTGCCGGAAATCATTTCTGAGACATTGATTGAAGACCGGGTAGTTGAAAGGCTCTTATACGAAGACCCTGTCACGGGCCAGAAGTGCTTTCATGAAAATGATATTCCCTTTTACCAGAAACAGAGAAGGATTGTACTGAAAAACTGTGGCATCATAGATCCTACGAGCATTGAAGACTATATCAAGGTCGACGGCTTTCGGGCCTTTGCCAAAATCCTATCTCAAATGACCCCTGAAGGAGTCATTGAAGAAATCAAACTCAGCGGTCTGAGGGGACGAGGAGGGGCCGGATTTCCAACTGGTATCAAATGGGAAACAGCACGTAATGCCCCTAGTGAAGAGAAATACATCATCTGTAACGGCGATGAAGGTGATCCAGGTGCCTTTATGGACCGGAGCTTGATGGAAGGAGACCCCTACAGCGTACTGGAAGGGATGATGATCGCCGGATATGCAGTAGGGGCCGCTCAAGGGATCATATATGTGCGAGCAGAGTATCCCCTGGCTGTCCATCATCTGTCTACAGCCATAGCTCGGGCTACTGATATGGGACTCCTCGGGCACAACATCATGGGGAGCGGGTTTGATTTTGAAATCAAGATCGTAAAAGGAGCGGGCGCGTTTGTATGTGGAGAGGAAACAGCGCTTATAGCCTCAATAGAAGGAAAAAGCGGCCGGCCAAAACCAAAACCCCCCTTTCCTGCCATACAGGGACTATGGGGCAAACCTACTATCATAAATAACGTGGAGACACTTGCAAACGTCTCCAGGATTGCTCTGAATGGGGGCAAGTGGTATTCGGAAATAGGCACTCCCACTGATAAAGGGACGAAGATATTCTCACTTGTGGGAAAGGTCCGGAATGTGGGCCTAGTCGAAGTGGAGATGGGTATGACGCTTCGCGAGATTATCTTTGATATAGGCGGGGGGATCCCAGGAGGGAAGCGTTTCAAGGCGGTCCAGACCGGCGGGCCTTCCGGCGGATGTATCCCTGAAGAACTTTTGGATTTGCCCGTGGGCTACGAATCGCTGGCCAAGGCCGGGTCGATTATTGGTTCCGGGGGTATGCTTGTCATGGATGAGGACACGTGTATTGTAAATATCGCCCGATACTTCCTCGATTTTGCTCAGAATGAATCCTGTGGGCAGTGTACTCCGTGCCGGCTTGGCACAAAGCAGATGTTCAAGATCTTGCAGGACATTACAAGAGGAAACGGAAAGCCCGGAGATATTGAGATCCTGCTCGAATTGTCCGATGCAGTCAAGCAGGCTTCCATATGCGGCCTTGGAATGACAGTTCCCAATCCGGTTATCTCTACCATACAGTACTTCCGCAAGGAGTATGAGGAGCATATCCATGAGAGGCGCTGCCAGGCCCTTGTGTGTAGATCTCTTATTTTCTATCGTATCAAGGACTACAGGTGTAAGGCCTGCTTGAAGTGTCTGCAAGCCTGTCCGGTTGATGCCATTATAGGTGCGAAATGGCAGGTACACGAGATTGACCAGAGTAAGTGTATCAAATGCGGGACCTGCATGGATGTCTGTCCCAAGCGGTTTAATGCGGTGGAGTGTGTTACGGGTCTGACAGAAGGTTTGGGGGATCAGAGTGAGTGATGTTACATTGAACATAAACGGAATTACGGTAAGGGCCGATGAGGGTGCTACTATCCTCACTGCGGCCCAGGACGCAGGTATCTATATTCCTACCCTGTGCCATTGCCCTGATGTCTCATCCATAGGCGTATGTCGCCTGTGTCTGGTCAGGATCGAAAATCGCAGGAGACTTGAACCGGCCTGCCGGACCATTGCGGAAGAAGGGATGGTAGTTGTTACGGACGATCCTGAAATTGAACGATTGCGCCGGGTGATCCTTGAGCTCATCTTGAGTGATCATGACTTCAACTGCTTACTCTGTCCCAAGAGCGGGCAGTGCCGCCTTCAGGAACTGGTGAACCGTATAGGTTTCAAAGAGCAAAGGTTCGATCGTCTTGAGCATGTGGCTAAGGACCTTCCCATTGACACCAGTAACCCGTTTTTCGATTTCAATCCCAACAAGTGCGTCCAGTGCACAATATGCGTCCGTACCTGCCATGAGATTGTAGGTAATGACGCAATCGACATGGCCTATCGGAGTTACGATCTCCGAGTCAGCACGTTTGCCAACAAACTCTTGAAAGAGTCTGCCTGTGTGTCTTGCGGGGAATGTATGGAACGTTGCCCTGTAGGTGCCCTGGTACCCAAGAAGGCTGAATATCCAACCCGTGAAGTAAAAACCACCTGCCCATACTGTGGTGTGGGGTGCGGACTCTATCTGGGCGTGCGCGGAAACACCATCGTAAGGGCCAGGGGCGATGACGAAAGCCCTGTCAACAAGGGCAATCTCTGTATTCGCGGGCGCTTTGGTTATAATTTCGTTGATAGTCCGGACAGGCTGTCTCTTCCGCTCATGCGTGCATACGATGAATTTACACAGCCGTCCTCTGTAGTTGAAGTAACAGAAGAAGGCAGACCGGTTACATTGCCCCTTGTGAAAAGAGAAGGCAAGTTTGTGGAGATTACCTGGGACCAGGCAATCAAATATGTGGCAAGCAGTCTGGCCCATTACAAAGGAGAGGAGATCGCTGCCATCTCCTCGGCCAGATGCACAAATGAAGAGAACTACCTCTTTCAAAAGTTTACCAGGGCGGTCTTAAAAACCAATAATATTGACCACTGTGCCCGTCTCTGACACGCGCCCACGGTGGCCGGTCTGGCCGCCAGCTTCGGTAGCGGTGCCATGACGAACTCTATCAATGAAATCAGTGATGCGGCTTGTATCTTTGCCATCGGCACCAATACAACAGCGAATCACCCCATTATAGGCAGACAGGTTACCAGGGCTGTACAAAAGGGTGCAAAGCTCATTGTAGTTGATCCCCGGCGCATACCTCTCTGCCGCATGGCCGATATCTGGCTCAGGCTTCGTCCCGGGACCGATATAGCGCTCCTGAATGGGATAATGAGGGTCATTATCGAAGAAAATCTCATTGATACATCCTTTATTGAGGAACGATGCGAGGATTATGAGGCCTTTGAGGCCTCCACCATGGAGAATGACCTGGCAACCGCTGAGAAAATTACCGGCGTTCCGGCACAGGACATAGCCAGAGCAGCCAGGATGTTCGGCTCGTATATACCCGCAACAATCCTGTATACCCTGGGTATCACCGAGCATTCGCATGGAACGGATAATGTGCGGGCCTTGGCCAACCTGGCGCTACTTACAGGTAATATCGGTATACCCTCAACGGGCGTAAATCCCTTAAGGGGGCAGAATAACGTTCAGGGTGCCTGTGACATGGGAGCGCTTCCCAATGTATACACCGGTTATCAAAAGGTGGAAAATGAAAAGGTTCGGAGAAAGTTTGAAAAGGCATGGAATTGTAAGCTCAGTCCATCAAACGGGATCACATTGACCGAGATGTTTGAAGCCGCCCGTGAGGGCAAGATTAAGGCCCTCTATCTAAAGGGCGAAGACCCTGTAGTCACGGACGCGGATACAACTTTCATCGAAAAGGCCATATCACACCTGGAACTGTTCGTTGTGCAGGATATCTTCCTCACTGAGACAGCACGATTGGCAGACGTTGTGCTCCCGGCTGCCAGTTTTGCTGAGAAAGACGGGACCTTTACAAACACTGAACGGCGGGTACAACGAGTCCGCAAAGCAATAGAGCCTAAAGGCAATTCACGTCCCGACTGGATGATTATATGCGATATTGCAAAAAGCATGGGAGCCAAAGGTTTTGATTTTGGCAGCCCTCAAGAGGTTTTTGAGGAAATGCGCGGTCTGACCCCCAGTTACGGGGGCATCACGTATGAACGTATTGAGAAGTCCGGCCTCCAATGGCCCTGCCCGGATCACGAACATCCAGGGACGCAGTATCTTTACAGTGAGCGCTTCAACACACCGAGCGGACGCGCAAAATTCGCACCCATTTCGTATCGGCCTCCGGCAGAGACTACCAGCCACGAGTATCCATTTGTCCTTGTCACCAGGCGGTGCGCATTCCATTATCACGCAGTCATGACACATAAGGCAGAAGGCTTTGATGAGCTGCGGAGCGAGGAGCATGTTGAGATACATCCGGCTGATGCCGCTTCCCTGGAGATCCAGGACGGAGAAGTCATAAAAGTGACCTCAAGGCGAGGAAGCATAAAGGCCAAGACAAAGATAACGGAAATTGTTCCTGCCGGTGTTGTTTGCATGACATTCAATTTTGCTGAGACAAGGACAAATATCTTGACCAGCAGGGCCCTGGACCCGATCACCAAGACACCTGAATTCAAGGTATGCGCAGTCAAAATCGAACGGGAAGAGTCTGCCTATCTTATGAAAGACTATATGAGGTGGGGTACGGGGAAAACATAAATCGTAAGCGTTCAAAGGTTCAGAGGTTCAGGGTTCAGGGTTCACCGAAAATCTGGGCAGTTGTTTCGTGAGTTTTGAACGGTCTTGCACCGGAGTATAGAATGAGCTTTCCGGGCGTTGGATCAAATAAGCAAGGCCAACGAAAGAAAAGTAACCCTGAACGGTGAACCTTGAACCCGCGAACGGTTACTATAAATCTATAAAAGGAAGGGATTAGCATCTATGGACGTCAGCAACATCAGAAATTTCGCTCTGGTCGCCCAAAGTGGGAGCGGCAAAACTTCTCTGGCAGAGGCCATGCTTTTCACTGCCAAGGCGACTTCGCGCATGGGCAAGGTCGATGAAGGATCCTCAGCATTGGACTTTGAGCCGGAAGAGGTCAAACGCAACATGTCCGTTAGCACGGCATTTCATCATCTGACCTGGAAAAAGACCAAAGTCTACCTTATGGACGCACCAGGGGAAGACAACTTCATCTCTGAAGCCAAAACGGCCATCAGGGCGGCTGACAATGTATTGTTCGTGGTAGATGCTGTAAATCCGGTAAAACCACAGACACAGAAGGTATGGTCCATTATCAAAGACTCAGGTCTTCCTGTTATTATGTGTGTTAACAAAATGGATAAGGAGAGAGCAGACTTCCAAAAGGCCGTGGATGCAATAAAGCAAGCCCTGGATCTGAGACTGGTTCCGGTTTCTCTGCCGCTTGGGGAACAGGAGGATTTCAGGGGTATTGTAGATCTTATACAAATGAAGGCCTTTGAGTTCAGCAATGATGGAAGCGGCAATGCCAACCCTGTTGATATCCCGGCTGATCTGCAGGACGAAGTTGGAAATTTGAGGAGCAATTTGATCGAGTTTGCCGCAGAATCTGATGATGTGCTGCTGGAAAAATTTTTAGAAGGCGAAGAACTTACTCCTGATGAGATCGTTTCCGGCCTGAAACAAGGCATAATGAGCGGGGGTTTTATTCCTGTGTGCTGCTGTTCCGCCACAAAAAATATAGGTGGGAGCACCTTACTTGACCTAATTGTACAGTTTCTGCCTTCGCCTGATGAGCTTGGGGGTGTCTCCGGCACTGATCCCAAAAGCGGGGATGAGACAACACGCGATCCGTCTCCTGACGCCCCGATATCCGGCCTTGTCTTTAAGACCCTTACAGATCCCTATACAGGGCGTCTTTCCATTATCCGGGTCTATTCCGGCACGCTAAAACCTGATAGTTCGCTCTATAACTCCAACAAAGAAAAAACTGAGCGTTATGGTCAGATATTTGCCCTTGAAGGTAAAGCACAAAAGCCTTTGGAAGAGGCTGGACCCGGTGAGATAGTAGCAATAGCAAAGCTAAAGGAAACAGCCACTGGTGACACCCTTTGTGATCCTGCGAATGCGACAACCTATCCATTTATGACTCTTCCCTCGCCGGTCCTGACCTATGCCCTCAAGCCCAGGAGTCGAGGTGATGAAGAGAAGATAACCCAGTCCCTCGCACGACTCCAGGAGGAAGATCCCACAATTGATGTGAAGCGCGATCAACAGACAAAGGAACTCTTACTTTCAGGAAACGGGCAGATTCACATAGATGCCACTGTGGAAAAGATGGCAAGGAAGTTCGGTGTGCAGGTAGACCTTGCTATTCCACGTATCCCCTATCATGAAACCATAAAGACGTCGAAAAAGGCCGTTATTTATCGACATAAAAAGCAGTCCGGCGGAGCAGGGCAGTTTGCAGAGGTCCACTTTGACATCTCACCACGCCCAAGGGGTAAGGGTTTTGAGTTTGAAGAGGCACTTGTGGGAATGAATGTCCCGAGAAATTTCGTTCCGGGAGTGGAAAAGGGACTAAGAGAAGCCACAGGGTCCGGACCACTTGCCGGATACCCGGTTGTTGATGTAAAGGTGCGCTTCTATGACGGTAAATCCCACGAGGTTGATTCCTCTGAAATAGCTTTCAAGATAGCATCCATCAATTGTTTCAAGAAAGGCATGCTGGAGGCCAGGCCTACCCTGCTCGAACCCATTGTGAAACTCACCATAACCGTGCCTGATGACGCTGTTGGAGATATAATCGGTGACATAAACAGCAGACGGGGCAAGGTTATGGGCATGGAACCAGGCCAAGGCGGACAGGCCATTGTGACACTTGTTCCTCTGGCAGAGGTACAACGCTATATGCTGGATCTTAATGCCATGACCGCCGGCCGCGGAACATTCACCGTGGAGCAATCTCACTACGAAGAAGTGCCACCGAATCTAACTGAAAAGATCATTTCTCAGGCAAAAGAAGAAAAGGCATAGAAGGACAACCAGTGTATACTGCCGGTGTTCTCACTGTGAGTGACAGCGCTGCCGGGGGAGATGCGAGCGATGAATCAGGGCCTGTAATCCGTCACCTGCTCGAACAGCATGGTTACAATGTGCTCTTACACAAGACCGTCCCTGACGAAGTACAAAACGTCAGAGACATATTGATCACATGGATAGATAGAACTTCTGTAGATATCATAGTTACAACAGGCGGCACTGGATTGTTTCCCAGGGATATCACACCTGAAGCTACAAAATCCGTAATAGAGCAGGAGGTTCCCGGGATCGCGGAGGCCATCCGCATCAAGGGCCTTGATTCCACACCAAGAGCCATGCTCTCAAGAGGAATTGCCGGAGTGCGGGGCAAAACACTTATCATCAATCTGCCCGGCAGCCCTTTGGCCGTGGTCCAGGGAATGGAGGTGATACTTCCAGTGCTTGAACATGCCTTGGATAAAATCAAGGGAGATACTACTCCCTGCCGGCAGAAATGTTGAATTATGAATGTTGAATGTTGAATTATGGATGGCAATTATGCAAAGATATAGTTTGTGAAGATAGGAATAGTCGGAATATCAGGTTCTGGTAAGACCACTATATTTAACGCCATCACAGGAAGCGTTGCAGAGGTCTCTGCCTACCAAAAGGGCAAAAAGGACCCAAACCTGGCAGTAGTCAGGGTGCCGGACAGCCGCTTGGATATACTCTCATCCATGTACAAACCCAAAAAGACCACCCATGCCCAGGTGCAGTATGTGGATATAGGTGGGACTGTTTCTGCCAAAGAGGGTATGGAGTCTTCAATGGATGAACTCCTTAAACTTCTTCATCCTGTGGATGCCTTGGTACATGTGGTTCGCAACTTCGATCGGTCCGGCGAGCCTCCCAGACCACAGAAGGATCTGGAAGCCTTAGAGTCCGAGCTTATTCTCACAGATCTTATCATCTTGGAAAAAAAGATTGAGAGATTGGAAAAGGAGATTACTAAAGCCGGGAAAGGAAATCCCGAGGAACTGGAATTCCTTAAAAAGGCCGGAGATATCCTGGAAAGGGGAGAGGCCTTAAGGGGATATCCAAAGGTAGCTCAAGCCCCGATTCTTAAGGGCTATGCCTTTCTCTCGGCAAAACCCTGTATTGTGGTCCTTAACACCGGAGATGAGGTAGAGCTTGGTACTACAGAGCTGCAGATCCCCGATGCCATTGTCCTTGTAGAACTTAAAGGAAGGCTTGAGATGGAACTTGCCCAGCTCTCACCTGAGGAAGCAGAACTCTTCAGGGAAGATATGGGCCTTGAAGAACCCGCCACCTTCCGTTTAATCAAAGAATCTTATCAGCTCCTTGGCCTTATTTCTCTCTTTACTGTGGGAAAGGATGAGGTCCGTGCCTGGGCAATCCGGCAGGACACCCCTGCCCAGAAAGCTGCCGGGGCTATCCATTCCGACATGGAAAAGGGCTTTATCAGGGCAGAGGTTGTATCCTACGATGATCTCATGGCCTGCGGCAACCATTTCGCTGCCCAGAAGGCAGGTAAGGTGAGGCTTGAAGGCAAAAACTACCTTGTGCAGGATGGCGATATTGTAGATATACGCTTTAATATTTAAACGATACCTTCTCGAAATTCTTGACATTCTCTATTTCATTCTTAATATGCGTTTGGATTACAAGCGGGTGTAGCTCAGTTGGTAGAGTACAAGCTTCCCAAGCTTGGGGTCGCGGGTTCAAACCCCGTCGCCCGCTCCAACCCTTTTTGAGGTTTGTGCCTGCTCATGTCGATATTTGGTCGGCTGAGACGGATATTTACTTCAATTAGTGGGGGTTTTTTTGGTATTTTTGTAGTAACGTACAAATATCAATAATACTCTGCTAATGAAGTGGGCTTAGCCCACTTTATTTTTTTATGGTACTCAACAAAAAAAACAAGGAACAACAACCAGAGTCCGTGAGGGCCCTTATTGAACCAGTGGTGGTATATGCCGGCATGGAACTGATCGACGTGGAATATGGCCGTGAGCCTTCGGGCGTAATCCTGAGGCTTATCATAGACAAGCCTGGTGGAGTAACAATCGATGATTGCTCATACATCAATCGTCTGGCAGGCGATCTCCTGGACGCGAAGGATTCCGTGCCGGGGTCATACAATCTGGAGGTGTCTTCTCCGGGGATTAATCGACCGCTTAAGAAAAAGGATGATTTTGAACGTTTTGCCGGTCAGAAGGTCTTGATCAAGACCAGGGAACCAATAGACGGTTGCAGAAATTTTAAAGGCATTTTAAATGGGACAAAAGAAAATTTTATAGTCGTTTCCTCAGAAAAAACGATTTTTAATATCCCTTTTGAGCTGGTAGCCAAGGCACGGCTAGACATAATTTAAGTGCGTTGATTGAGGAATTTATACAAGGAATAAAATATGGGTTCAGAACTCAAGATGATCATAGATCAGGTAAGCAGGGAAAAAGGGTTGGACCGTGATATCCTTATTGCTGCCCTTGAGGAGGCAATCAAATCGGCTGTCAAAAAACGTTACGGTGTACGCCTTGACCTGGAAGTTAATTTTAACAATGCCCAAGGCGAAATTGAGGTATTTCAGTATCGTACTATAGTAGAAGAAGTTCATGACAAGGAAATAGAAATCTCCCTGGAAGAGGCTAAAGAGCTTGACTCCAAATGTGAATTGGAGGACTGCATCGGCACCAGAATGGATATTTCAGCCTTGGGGCGAATAGCAGCCCAGTCAGCAAGACAGGTCATCATCCAGAAGATGAAGACTGCTGAAAGGGATCTTGTTTATGAAGAATTCAAGGACCGGAAAGGCGAAGTCGTAAACGGCATTATCCAGCGCTATGAAAGGGGAAATGTCATAATCAACCTTGGGCGAACAGAAGCTATCCTGCCCACATCCGAGCAGATTTCCAGCGAAAGCTACCGCCGTGGTGACAGACTCCGTGCCTACATCATAGAAGTGAAAGATACACCAAGGGAGCCCCAGATCGTTTTATCCCGGACCCATCCGGAATTCTTGATTAAGCTCTTTGAGCTGGAAGTACCGGAGATCTCCGATGGGATAGTTCAGATCATGGGAGTGAGCAGGGAACCCGGAAGCAGATCCAAGATCGCTGTCAGCTCCAGCGAGTCTGATGTGGATCCCGTGGGGGCTTGTGTGGGAATGCGGGGCTCAAGGGTCCAGGCAGTGGTCCAGGAACTCAGGGGCGAGAAAATAGATATAGTGCCGTGGAGTCCTGATCCGGCAAAGTATATCTACAATGCCTTGGCCCCTGCCGAGTGTTCCAGGGTTATAGTAGATGATTCCAGCCAGTCGCTGGAAGTTATCGTGCCGGATGACCAGCTCTCTCTTGCCATCGGACGCCAAGGGCAAAACGTGCGTCTTGCCGCCAAACTCATGGGTTGGAGAATAGATGTAAGGAGTGAGACCCGCTACCAACACTACCAGGACCCTGACTATTATTCATTATTAGAGATATCCGTTATGACAGAGAACATCGCGGACAAAATCTATGACTTGGGCGTCACTTCACTTGAACTTCTTGCTCAGGCTGATCCTGATGAACTCACACAGGAAACTAACCTGGGTACGGAGTTGATAAGCTCATTGGTAGAAGAGGCCAAAAAGCTGATAGAGGAAAAGGAAACCGGGAAAGAAGATGCCCTAGCTGAAGAAACCGAAACCAGTGAAGAGACCGAAACCAGTGAAGAGACCGAAACCGAAAAACAGGATTTGCCTGAGATAGAAGAGAAAGCCGAGGACCATGAGTCTCAAAGTAATTCTGCTCAAAATGTTCCGGACACACTGCACGAAGATTCCGAGGAATAAGAATTACTTGGTTTTACGTCAACAAGACATGTCTGCGTGCAACCACACGGCCAGACGGAAAAATTGAAGCAACGCCGCAGATAGGGTATTCTCGGTAGAATTATAAAATGACTAGTAGTAACGACAAAAAAATGAACAGGTCAATCCAGGATGTACTAATTGAGAGCCTAACCGGCTCTTTTAGGCAGAGTTATATTGCCGGGGGTTAAAGACAGGCATGGCTAAAATCAGAGTCCATGAGCTGGCCAAGGAATTCGGAATAGCCAGCAAAGAGATGGCGACCAAGATTATGGATCTTGGCTATAACATCAAGAACTACATGAGTACGCTTGAGGACTATGAGGCCCGGGATATCCGCCACAAGTTCAAGGACAAAGCACACGCGGCAGAAAAGAAAGAACAAGAGGTCAAGCCCAAAACCATAGTGCGTCTCAGGCACCGAAAAATTACCCTCAAAAAGATCGTTCGTCCAGCTGAATCTGAAGAGAAGGTCGTTGCCAAGGTATCTGTGAAAGAGGCTGGAACTACTACACCCAAGCCGGAAGAGGCTGCGGTGACGGAGGAAAAAGCTGAAGGGGCTATTCCTGTCGCCAGGGAAGAGGAAGAAATTAAGGCTGAGGGAGAGGCCCCGGCTACTGAAGCAGAACAGTTAGAAATCGAATCAGGGCAAGAGGTAACCGAGACCGGAACAGAAGTAGTGGAAGAGCCCCTGCCTGAAAAACAGATTGCCCAGCCTAAAGTCGCTTCTAAACCCAAGACTGTAAAAAAGGGCAAAGTCGCTAAGCCCAAAAGCTTTGTAAAGATCCTTGACCGGCCGAGGATTGAAATCCCCCAGCAGCCAAACAATAAACCTGAAAGTCCTGCTCCTCGGGCTAAAAAGCCCTCTTACAAGGGTGCGCCTCCTGTAGAACCGTCGCCCCCTTTAGTTGATATTTCCGTAGTCCCTGAAAAAAAGGACAGAAAAAAGGGCAAAAGAGTAGTCCAGATGTCAGAGTTGGGAGGATCGCTCAAAAAGCGTCGTGTTACTCCCAAGCGAAAGGGAAGACAGAGACATATAGACAAAATTCTTGCAGAAGAGAGCAATATCACAGCATCCGGCCGGAAGAAAACCAGGATTTCCGGAATCCATGGCGATTCAGGACAAAATGAGAAAGTAGCCCCTCAGCCCGGCACTGTGCCTCCCAAGGCAAGCAAACGAAAGTTTGCCATATACGAGACTGTTCAGGTGGGTGAGCTTGCCAAGCGGATGGGCGTCAAGGCAGGAGACGTTATAATGAAGCTCATGGGGCTGGACGTAATGGCCACGGTAAATCAGTCTATTGATTACGACATAGCCAGCATTGTGGCATCCGGATTTGACTATGAGCTGGAGAAGAAGTCCGTGGCTGAAGACTTGGTCCACATGAAGGATGTCCAGGAAGGCGAGCCTGCGCTAAGACCTCCTGTGATTACAATCATGGGCCATGTAGATCATGGAAAGACTTCACTCCTGGATGCCATACGCAAAGCGGATGTAGCCTCAAAGGAGGCAGGCGGCATCACCCAGCACATAGGCGCATATCACGTCACACTTCCCGCCGGCCAGGAAGTAGTCTTTCTGGATACCCCGGGCCATGAGGCATTCACTGCTATGAGGTCTCGCGGGGCCAAGGTGACTGATATCGTAATCCTGCTGGTGGCAGCGGATGATGGCGTAATGGCCCAGACACGTGAGGCTATAGATCATGCTCGGGCAGCCAAGGTGCCCATCATTGTAGCAATCAACAAGATTGACAAGCCAGGTGCGAATCCGGAAAAGGTGAAAGGGGAACTTGCTGAACAGGGATTGATTCCGGAGGATTGGGGTGGAGAGACCATTTGCATTAACATCTCAGCCAAAGAAAAAACAGGGATAGAAGAACTGCTTGAGATGATGGCCCTCCAGGCCGAGGTGATGGAACTCAAGGCAGACCCCAATCGGCCTGCCAGAGGTCACGTGATAGAGGCGAAGCTGGACAAGGGGCGTGGCCCTGTGGCTACCTTGCTGATTTCAGAGGGGACGCTACACATAGGTGACGCCTTGGTCTGTGGTATGCATAGCGGCAGAGTACGGGCCATGTTCGACGACAAGGGTGAAAGGATAAAGACTGCCGGCCCCTCCATGCCTGTGGAAATCCAGGGTCTCTCCGGCGTACCGGAGGCAGGGAATGAATTCACAGTACTTTCTGACGACAAAAGGGCCAGAGAGGTGGCTGAGTATCGCCACCGCAAGATCAGAGAGGCAGAATTGTTCAAGGGCAGCAAGGTAAGTCTGGAAAATGTCTTTGAAAAACTCCGGGAGGAGGAACTCAAGGAACTCAACATAGTCCTCAAGACAGATGTTCAGGGCTCTGTGGAGGCCCTTCTAGAGGCATTGCGCAAGCTCAGTACCCAAGAGATAAAGGTGAATTTCGTCAGGAGCGGTATCGGAGCCATTACCGAATCCGATGTCTTGCTGGCATCTGCCTCAGATGCAATCATTATAGGCTTCAATGTAAAACCCAGCCCGCAGGCGAAGGCCTTGGCCGAGCGGGAACATGTGGACATCCGCTTCTATGATGTCATTTACCATGCCATAGAGGAAATTAAAAGCGCCATGGTCGGGCTGTTGGAACCTGTTTATGAGGAGAAAACCCTGGGACGCGCCGAGGTGCGTGACGTCTTCCACATTGCCAAAGTCGGTACAGTGGCAGGGAGCTATGTGCTGGATGGCTTGATCCAGAGAAATGTTCAGGCCAGGCTCTTAAGAGACAACGTTGTGGCCTATAACGGTAAGATAGCGTCTCTTCGTCGATTTAAAGAGGACGTAAAAGAAGTCCAGGCCGGGTACGAATGCGGAATTGGTTTTGAAAGGTTCAATGACGTAAAAACAGGGGATATAATAGAGGCATATGTAATGGAAGAAAAAACCCCTGTCCTGGGAGAACCTATATATAATGCTGGAGAGAAGGAAACTTCTGATTGATAAATGATCGTGGGGATAATCAGGCTCAGGGTAAGATTGCCCGGAAACCATTCGCTAAAGGGGAAACGGCGTGTGATTAAGAGTTTGATTGGCCAGGTGCGTAGCCGTTTTAATGTAGCTGTATCAGAAATAGCCCTGAACGATGTATGGCAAAGGGCGGAAATAGGAATATCCACAATAGGAAATAGCCAGTCAACAATCAACTCCGTCCTGGATAAGATCCTGGAATTCATTGAAAGGACCTGTCTGGTAGAGATTATTGATACAGATATCGAAATTATTCACATGGGAAAATAAGAAGACAATCATGCCCCACATGTTCCCCCGTTCCAGACGGATAGAGGATCTCCTCAGGAAAAAAATGGCAGACATGCTGCTTGGTGAAATTAAGGATCCAAGGATCCAAGGACTTGTGACCATAATGCAGGTAGAGGTCTCAGAAGACCTCCGTCACGCAAAGTTTTTTGTTTCGGTTCTTGGAAAAGGGCCTGAAAGGGAATCCGTACTGGAAGGACTGAATAAGGCTAAGGGCTTCATACGGCGAACACTGGGACACCGCCTTGACCTCAGGCGGATACCTGAACTGCACTTTCAACTGGACCGGAGCCTGGATGACCAGGAAAAGATAGAAAGACTCCTTGCCAGTGTGCAAACCGGCCAACAGACAGAGAATTGAGAAACACGGTGACTGAAGTTTTACCCAAAGATACCAAGACACTGAAGGCTGCGGTAGATGCCATTAATGCATCTGATCGTCTCCTTTTGACCTGTCATGTCAAGCCGGACGGAGATGCTTTGGGTTCTGTGTTGGGCTTGGGCCTTGCCCTTAAGGACGCAGGGAGAGACGTAACGCTTTTTATAGAAGAACCTGTGCCGGATTCACTTCAATTTCTTCCCGGCTCTCAGTACCTGGTCAATGAAGTGGCGGATCCGCTGCCTGAAAAGACCACTTTGGTGGTCCTTGACTGCAATGAACCCCACAGGATCGGCAAGCAGGCACAAAGGTTGATAGAACAGGCCTCACTTATTATCGTTCTGGATCATCACCTGAGCCAGGCCCCGTTCTGTGCCCAAACTCCGGGAACAAAACGCCCTCATTGCATAAGCTATATATCTACGGACATTTTTGCCGCAGGGGCCATAGTCCTGTGGATCATCAAAGGACTTGGATGGCCTATAACAAAAGACATCGCCACAAATCTCTATGCTGCCATATTGTCAGACACAGGGTGTTTCCGTCATAGTAATACGAACGAAACAGCTTTCCGGATGGCCTGGGACCTCGTGGCCCACGGCGCAAACCCCTATGCCGTTGCGAACAGACTTTATCAAAACTATTCTCTATGCAGACAACACCTTTTAGGCCTTGTATTAAGGACCATTGAGGTAAGGGGGCACGGCAAGATAGGTCTTCTTCAGGCCACTCCGGAGATGTTTCGTGTCAGCGGAGCAATGGAGCACGACACAGATGACTTTGTAGGGCATGTCCGGTGCATAGATACAGTAGAGGTTGCCATTTTCATAAAGGAGGTCTATGCCGGACAGGTATCTGTCAGCATGAGGTCAAAATCATTCTTTAATGTAGCAAAATTGGCAAAAAAATTCGGAGGTGGCGGGCACTTTCACGCAGCAGGTTTCCGCAAGACCGGGACAGCAGCCGAAATTAGAGAAATTCTGTTAAATCAAATAAATGCCTGTTTTGAGGGCTTGGAAACAGCCGATGTTTGATGGTATCCTGGTAATGGACAAGGCATTCGGCATAACGTCCTTCCAAATGGTTCAGAAAGTTCGCAAAAGGCTTAAGGTTAAAAAAGCCGGACATGCAGGTACCCTTGATCCACTTGCCACAGGTGTATTGCCCATATGTCTGGGACGGGCCACAAAAATCGTCCAGTTTATTATGGCAGGTCATAAGATATATCAAGGGACTATGCTCCTTGGAGTAGCTACCGACACATACGATGCAGCAGGCAAAATCACGGAACAAAAACCTTTACCCCCAAGTCTTGACCTAATCTCTTTACAAGAGGCGGCCAAAGAATTTACAGGCAGGCTTCTTCAGCCGCCTCCACCATTTTCGGCAGCCAAGCATAAAGGAAAACCATTATACAAATTCGCACGTCAGGGAATAATGGTCCAAAAAGAGCCCAGGCCGGTGTGGGTATTCTCTTTTGAGATCCTTGAAATAAGGTTACCCGAAGTGGACTTCAGAGTACACTGCTCAAAGGGTACCTATGTGAGATCACTTGTACATGACCTAGGGTCAAATCTGGGTTGCGGCGGTCATGTGACAGGACTGCGAAGGACCCGAAACGGACCCTTCAACATAGAGCAGGCCCTGAAAATGGAGACTCTGGACGAAATTCTTAAAAGCAAAAGGCTTTTAGATGTCCTTATTCCTATTGGGAAGGCACTGGCCCACATCCCTGCCATTGAGATAGATAATGAGATGGCAACAGAGTTAAGGAATGGACGTCCAATTTTTGTAAACAGGCTCAAGGATCTAATGGAATCGCAAGGCCATGAGTCAGATGTGGAGCTACCTTATCTGCGTCTTCTTCTTTGCAGGCCGCCTTACATAAAAAATGGTTCAAGCCTGCATGAAAAAGATCTGGTGTCCGTGGTGGCATGGCCCTCAGCGCTGAAACCGGATGGCCACAAAATACTGCGTCCCATAAAAGTCTGGCCAAAAGAATATGCTATTACAAATTAAATAAGAAATGATTCCGCAGATTGGGTTTTTTCAGCGAAATCAGAAATATCAAATCGTAGTTATAGTGAAGGAGGAAAAAATAGGTGGTGTTGGATCCAGAACGCAAGAAAGAAATTATAGAGAATTTCCAAACCCACGGGACTGATACTGGGTCCCCTGAGGTTCAAATAGCCCTGTTGAGTTCCCGTATTGGCTATCTCACCGAGCACTTCAAGATTCATAAGAAGGATCACGGCTCAAGACGCGGCCTGTTAAAACTTGTAGGCCAGAGAAGGAGGTTGCTCGACTACCTCAAGAACCAGGAGGTGGGGCGGTACAGAAAAATTATAAAGGAACTGGGAATCCGCAAGTAATACGATATAACCGTTCACACTTCTTGGCAGTCGACAGACATGGAGTGAGAACTGCGGATTTAATACACTGAACTTGTAACTCTCTTGGTTGTTGCAGGATAATAGGACCCCAAAACAGATGATAAAATTAAAAACACAAATAAATGACATGGCCTTCTCCTTTGAAACAGGACGCTTGGCCAAGCAATCCAACGGCGCCATTTTGGCCAGCTTGGGGGAAACCGTAGTCCTGGTGACAGCGGTAACCTCCGGTAAAACACGAGAAGGAATAGACTACCTGCCACTCATGGTAGACTACCAGGAGATGTTCTACGGATCAGGTCGAATACCCGGGAATTATTTCCGTAGGGAGATCGGAAGACCCAGCGAAAAAGAAACCCTGACTTCACGATTTATAGATCGTCCACTTCGGCCCAGATTTCCTGATGGATACGCCTACGATACCCAGATAATAGCAACGGTGCTTTCTGTGGATCTAGAGGTCGATCCTGATGTAGTTGCCATTACTGCGGCATCAGCAGCCCTTTGTATCTCAGATATACCATTTGACGGCCCTATTGCCGGCGTGAGAGTAGGAAGGGTGGAAGGCAAATTCGTAGTTAACCCCACCAAGACCCAGCTTTCGAATTCCGATCTTAATATAATTATTGCCGGTACGAGAAGCGCAATAGTTATGGTAGAGGGTTGGGCCGCGGCACTTTCAGAACAGGAAGTACTGGATGCTATCTTTTTCGGTCATGAGTCTCTGACGCCCTTGCTCGATCTCCAGGATGAGCTTGTTGAAAAGGAGGGTAAGCCCAAGATGACTGTCCCTGAATCCGATTCGGACCTTGACCTTATAGACAGGGTCAAGGAAACTGCCCTGGAGAAGATGCTGGCAGCCATACAGATACCCTTCAAGGTCGAACGAGTTGAGGGAATAAAGCGCCTCAAAACAGAAGTTAAGGAGGCATTGGCTGAAGTCTATCCCGGGCGTGAACAGGAAATATCAGGGTGCTTGAAGGACCTTGAAAAGGAGCTGATGCGCACCTTGATCACAAAAGAAAAGCGCCGGATCGACGGCAGGACTTTTGATGAAGTCAGGCCGATTTCCTGCTCTGTGGGAGAACTCCCCCGCACCCACGGCTCAGCGGTCTTCACCCGCGGAGAAACTCAGGTGCTGGCTGTGGCAACCCTTGGTAGCTCTGATGACGAACAGAGGATCGAGTCCCCTGTGGGACAACATTATAAGCACTTCATGCTGCACTATAATTTTACCCCTTTTAGCGTAGGCGAAGTCAGGCCGATGAGGGGTCCGGCACGAAGAGATATCGGCCATGGTGTACTGGCAGAACGGGCGCTGGCCGGAGTAGTACCTCCTGCGGACGATTTTCCATACACTATTCGCATTGTTTCAGAGGTTTTGGAATCAAACGGCTCATCCTCAATGGCTACTGTCTGTGGAGGGGCACTTGCTATGATGGACGCCGGCATCCCCATTCGAGATATGGTGGCAGGGGTAGCCATGGGCCTTATAAAGGAAAATGACGAGGTCATCATACTCTCTGATATCCTGGGAGATGAAGACCACATGGGCGATATGGACTTCAAGGTAGCAGGGACCGAGGAAGGGATTGCCGCTCTACAGATGGACATCAAGATTTCAGGGATCAGCCGGGACATTTTAAGCAAAGCGCTTATGCAGGCAAAAGATGCGAGGCTCTTTATCCTGGGCAAGATGAAAGAGGTGATAGATCATCCCAGAGAAGACCTTTCCCAGTATGCACCTAGAATCATTACCCTCAATATCAACCCGGATAAGATCCGTGATCTTATTGGTCCTGGGGGGAAGCATATACGTGGCATAATAGCAGAAACCGGCGTAAAGATAGACGTCGATGATTCAGGTGAGGTGAACATCTTTTCCTCTTCAGGGGAAGCAGCAGAAGATGCCATCAAAAGGATCCAGGACCTCACAAAAGAAGCTGAGGTCGGAGAAATCTACCTTGGGACAGTGAAAAAGATTATGGACTTTGGGGCGTTTGTTGAGATATTACCCGGTACCGACGGCCTGGTGCATATTTCCCAACTGGAGAACAGGCATGTAAAAAATGTAAAGGATATACTTGCCGAAGGTGACGAAGTCCGTGTAAAAGTCATAGGTATAGATCAACAGGGCAGGATCAAGCTCAGCCGCAAGGCTGTCATGGACGAGCAGGGGGATACTGATCAAAAGTGAACCAGCAATGCAATAAATCCGTCCTTCCAAACGGCATTCGCGTGCTTACTGAGCGCATGCCCAATGTCCGTTCGGTATCAGTCGGTGTGTGGGTTACTATAGGTGCCAGGGACGAGGATGCCGGCAACTCCGGCATTTCCCACTTTATCGAGCATATGATTTTTAAGGGGACTGAACGGCGTACCGCCCTGGACATTGCCAAGGCCTTTGACCAGATGGGTGGATTTTCCAATGCCTTTACCTCCAAAGAGATCACATGTTTTCACGCAAAGGTACTGGATATCCATCTAGACAGGGTACTGGATGTATTCTCTGATATTTTTCTCCATTCCAGATTTGACGACAAGGAAGTGGAAAGAGAACGTCGGGTCATAATGCAAGAGATCAGTATGCTTGAGGACTCCCCGGATGAGTTGATACATGAGCTTTTTAACAAATTTTACTGGCCCGGAAGCAACCTTGGACAATCCATTCTCGGCACTGTTGACAACGTCAGCGCAATAAGTTCACAGACCTTGAAGGAGTTTGTAGCTAAGGCCTATGTAGGCCCAAAGGTCCTGATCGCTGCGGCGGGTAACCTGGAACATGAGTCTTTTGTTGCCAAGATAAACGAATTTTTCGGAGGCCTGGTATCTATCAATGGCCATTCATCTCATTCCATGCCTGTACCCCACCTTGGGGTCAAATTTATCAAAAAAGACCTGGAACAACTTCACGTACTGATGGGCTATGAAGGACCATGCACCTCAGACCCTCAACGCTATCCGGCCCTGTTGCTTAACGTCATCCTGGGCGGGTCCATGAGTTCCCGGCTGTTTCAGGAGATAAGGGAAAAACGGGGTCTTGCCTACTCAGTCTATTCCTTTTCCTCCTCGTTCCAAGATACCGGGATGCTGGGAATTTATGCAGGTATCTCTGAAAAACAGTTTTCGAAAACAGTGGAACTAATGAACGGGGAGTTAAAAAAGCTCGCAGATCAATCTATTGAATACGATGAACTGGAGGCTGCCAGGGATCACATCAAGGGTGGATTATTACTCTCTGCTGAAAGCACAGACAGCCGCATGACGCGTTTGGCAAAAAATGAAATAAATCTTGGCAAATTCGTCTTTTATGATGAGGTAATCCGCAAAATTAATGCAGTCACCCCTGAGGACATAAAGCAGATGGCAGCACAGTGTTTAAAGGGGGGCTCTGCCTTGGTCTGTCTGGGGCCGCCCCCGGATGGAGAGGCCGGGAAGGTATGATGAGCCGGCAAGTTCTTTTGCAGGCTCGTGAGTAGTATGTGATAGAATCCCTGTCCATTAGATCACCGGAAGGACTATCTGTAGTCATACAGATAAAACGCCTCCCTCATGCAGTTGACCTTCCTCTTCCTCATTACATAACCAGGCAATCAGCAGGCATGGATTTAGCTGCAGCGATCCAACACGATATCCTACTGCATCCAGGGGAAATAGGTCTTGTTCCCACAGGCCTTGCAGTAGCCCTACCACACGGCCATGAATTCCAGATCCGGCCCAGGAGTGGACTTGCCATCAAACACGGTCTGACAGTAGTTAATGCACCCGGCACTATTGACGCCGACTACCGCGGTGAGATAAAAGTCGGACTTATTAATCTTGGACCGGAGACTGTCACCATCAAGAGAAAACAAAGGATAGCCCAGATGATCCTTGCCAGGGTCTGGCAGGCAAGCTGGCAAGAAGTGGATTCACTGCCCACAACCGCAAGGGGCGAGGGCGGCTTTGGCCATAGCGGGGTTTAAGGGAGCAAGTTAAAAGGAACTACCTGCGCTTCCTTATCCAGAAAATGAGAGCAGACTCTGCCAGGAACTCTCTGTTTATATTTCGATCCAGCAGCCATTCCACTTTGTCCAGCCACTGGCAATACTCGGCTAAATCCTGAGAGCTAAATCGATGTGAAATCGCCTGAAGCTCATTCTCGTAGTCAGGGTTGAAAAGTGTCTGAACACCTAGTTCCTCAGGTTTTTTCCTATCTTTCCTCTGTAGCCCTTTAAGCATCATCAGATCCCTGAGAAAAGTGCGGATTACCTGTACAGCAAGGAGGATACTCTCCCGTTTATTTGAAAGCCGCTTTGACAGGATAAATAGCATAAGAAGTGCTTTTTCTCTCTTACTTTTCAGAAATTCAAGCAAATCTTCCCGCACTGAAAAAATATCCTGCTCAAGCAAATCTTTGGCCTTTGAGATACTGCCTTCTGAAAAACAGGCCAGGAATTGGGCTGAGTCAGAGGGGCAAAGTCTTTCTTCTTTAATACGCTCCATAAGTGCGCTGACTGACAGGCCTTCACAATGTATCACCTGGCAGCGGGATACAATGGTAGGCAGGAGGGTCCTGACCGAGGTGGCCGTGAGGATAAGGTGGTTCCCGCCAGGGGGTTCTTCCAGGGTCTTCAGAAGGGCATTCGCAGCTGGAAGATTTATTTTTTGAGCCTCCAGTATAAGGCAGACTCTACGTTGAGAATCCAGGGGGGAAAAAGACAGGGCCCTTTGCAGATCACGGATCTGGTCCAATTTTATCATTGCCCCTTGAGGCTTCAGGATTACAAGATCAGGGTGGGTTTGGTGCTCAAACTTGAGGCACCCCGCGCAACTGCCGCATGGGCTCGGAAGATCTTCTCCAAGATATGGGGCCTCACACAGGAGCAGCTTCGCAAGGGAAAAGGCCAAGGCCTCTTTACCAGCTCCGGGAGCTCCCACCAATAAATAGGCATGGGCCAAAAGGCCCTTTTTCATCATGCGGCCGAAGACCCGGATGGGCCTTTCCTGGCCTGAAATATCAGCCGGCACTTGCCTGTTCACACTGTTTTTTACTTGGACCACAGGCTGGGTTGGGCCTCTGACCGGTCTTCTGCGCCGACATCTTCCATTGCCTCTTTCCGGGCTTTGTCCTCCACTACTTCGTCCGGACTTGGAAGGTAGAAGTAACGCTCAAAGAGCCTCTGGTACTCAGTCCAACCATAAGTCGGCCCGGAAATATCTTTTTTCAGCTTTCCAAGATAGTTCAGCTTGGCATCTAAATCATCTATATAATTTAGTGCTATGGCCTCCTCCATCATAGGAAGCACGGGCGCGCCAAATTCCTTCTGACCGTGATGGCTGAGTACGAGGTGTTTCAGGGCGACTATCTGCTGAGAGGAGTCCTTTATGCCGAGTCTTGCAACAAAGCTGTCAATAATAGAGATACCCAGTACAATATGACCAAGGAGTCTGCCCCTGTCTGAATAGTCTATCGGAGGGCGGGAAAAGGTAAACTCTTCTATTTTTCCAATATCGTGAATCAGGGCTGCCGACACCAGCAGGTCCCGATCAAGGTATGGATATAGCTTGCAGAGGGAATTTGCCAGCCTCGTCACCGAGACGCTATGCTCCAGCAGTCCACCAATATAGGCATGGTGCATCCTCTTTGCTGCCGGCGCCAGTTTAAACGCCTCGCTGATTTTCCGGTCCTTGAAAATTCCATTTAACAAAGAGGCTAAGTCATCGGATTTGATCCCCCTGATGAACTTCCTGAACTCTGACCAGAGTTCATCAGTGTCAGCCTGAGTAACAGGGAGAAAAAGGCCCGGATCCACGTTATCATCCTCTACTGATTCCAGATGAGTGATCTTTAACTGAGTGATGTCCCTGAATTTCTGGGCCTCTCCCCTAATCCGGACATAATTTCCCTGTCCAAAGACAGTGTCAAGCTGTCTAGCCCCTTCCCAGACCCGGCCCTCAATCTCACCGGTCCGGTCAGTGAGAGTAATGGCCAGATAGGGTTCTTTATTCCTTGTCTCAAGCATTCGCTTGGAACTGACACAAAAAAGCCCATCCACAGAAGCGGCAGGCCGGATTTCCGATATAAAAATTCCTTTTTCCAAAACAATTCCTATTGGATTGTTGATTGTTGATTGTTGATTGCTCTTCTAATACCTCTCGGACCATCGGTAAACCCAGAACCTTTGAACCTTTGAACCTCTGAACCCATAAACGGTTACACAACTCCTTATTCTTAACTCTTAACTCTTAATTCTTAACTCTTAATTGCTCTCCCATATCCATGGCAAACCGGATACCTGCGACCATACCCAAAGGCCCTGGTAGTGACCCTTGGGCCCATAGGGGCCTGATGACGTTTGTACTCGCTACGGTCGACCATCTGAATAATTTTATATACTGTCTCCTGATTAAAACCCTCTGCGATTATCCGGTCAGGTGAGGTGTTCTGTTCCAGATATTTTTCAAGTATCGTATCCAGGATATCATAGGGTGGAAGATCGTCCTGGTCCTTCTGCCCGGGCCTTAGCTCTGCCGAAGGGGCCTTTGTCAGCACTCGCTTGGGGATTATTTCTCCCCCTGAGTTAAGATGTTCAGCCACCTTATAGACCATGATCTTGGGCAAATCCGAGATAAGGGCAAAGCCCCCGCTCAAATCCCCATAGAGTGTGCAGTAGCCAACTGCAAGTTCCGACTTGTTACCAGTAGTGAGTACCAGGTGGCCGAACTTGTTGGATATGGCCATGAGCAGGTTGCCCCTGATCCTGGCCTGTATGTTCTCTTCAGTAATATTTCGCTCTTTTCCGGAAAAAACCGGCTCAAGGGTCTTAAGATATGAATCAAAGATGTCTGATATGGGAATTGTAATGATCCGGATTTCCAGGTTTCGGGCCAATGCCTCTGCGTCCTCAATACTTGCTTCTGATGTATAAGGAGAGGGCATTATGACTCCCAGTACATTTTCAGGACCAAGGGCCTGTGCGGCAACAGCGGCGGTTACAGAAGAGTCTATCCCGCCACTCAGACCCAGCACGACCTTGCTGAAACCGCATCTGGTTGTGTAGTCTTTCAGGCCCAGCTCCAGGGCCTTGATCACAGTCTCTTCCTTGGAGGCCGAGACTATGTGTATTTCACCTTGCAGGGCGTCTGTATCGACAGTGACCAAATCCTCTGTAAAATCCTTTGCCTGGGCCATAATCTTCCCAGTATGATCAACGGCCATACTACTCCCGTCAAATATCAGACAGTCCTGCCCTCCGACTGCATTGATATAAAAAAAGGGCCTGCGGTATTTGACGGCAAGGTGACTCAAGATATGATAACGAAAGGCGGCTTTTTCTATGTCAAATGGGGACGAATTTATTGTGATAAAGACATCAGTCCCCTTTTCCGCCAGTTCAGCCACAGGGTTTACAGGATAGTTATGTTCCGGGAAGATGTCGCCATCGTTCCAGATGTCCTCGCATATCGTAATGCCAAGAGAAAGTCCTTTGAAGGAGACCGGCGTACTCCCGGTCCCTGGCTCAAAGTACCTGGTTTCATCAAAAATATCGTAGCTGGGAAGGAGCCGCTTGTGCACCTTGGCCAGGACCTTTCCCCCTTCAAACAGGATGGCCGTATTGTGTATGGGTTTCCCGGCCCTTTTGGTATTTGGTGAAACGCAACCACACAGGACAGCAATCCCTTTCACCTCGGACATCAGCCGATCCATGGCCTGCAGGTTGTCCTGTATAAATTCTTTACGTTCAAGCAGATCCCGCGGGGGATAACCACATACTGTAAGCTCAGGGAATATAACCAATTCACACCCTTTGTCCCCGGCCTTTCCGGCAAGTCGAACTATTTGGGCCACATTGTGCTTAAAAGCCCCTATTGTAGGATCGTACTGTGCCAGACCTATTTTCAC
>CBETWD010000009.1:0-31968 GCA_965539945.1 uncultured bacterium | reverse complement strand
CTTCAAGTGCCCGACAACAAAGCAGATGCGGTGCCCTGTGAACGCTTACCTATTTTCTTTACGGATAAAACACAGTTCACCTTGAGACAAAATACAGAAAAGCGTATAAAGATTATGAGCAAAAAATAATTGTCAAAAAAGGAGCAAATCATGAAAGCTACATTTTGTTTTATTTACCGGTTTTTTTTGAAATCCCTGTCCTGGACCATGTGGTTCAGCGTATTAACGATTTTTGTTGCATACCCTTATGGATCGGCTGCAAACGCGGCAGAACCTGAGAAAGTCATGAAAAATGCCATGACTGTACTGACAGAGATCTTGAATGCGCCAGATGGAGGTATCCCTGATGAACTCCTGGCAAGATGCGAAGGGCTTGCGATATTTCCCCATGTCTACAAGGGAGGATTTGTTGTAGGGGCCAGTTATGGAAATGGCCTGATGGCTGTCAGAAATCCCAAGACGGGAAAATGGCGCGGTCCGGCCTTTTTGCAAATTGGAAGCGGGAGTTTTGGCTGGCAAATCGGAGTTCAGGCAACGGACCTGATCATGGTGATAATGAATCAAAAAGGGGTAAATGCCTTTTTTAATAACAACCTCACACTGGGGGGAGATATTTCGATAGCCGCCGGTCCTGTTGGAAGAAAATTGAAAGCCAGCACTGACGCGACTCTCCAAGCCGAGGTATACTCCTACTCCAGGAGTAAGGGCTTTTTTGCAGGCCTATCTCTTGAGGGAGCATATTTGCATCATGATTACAAGACCGACGAGGCCCTTTATGGACGGATCCTGATTCCTGCAGAGATATTGTCTCAGGAGACGGTTTCTGTTCCGGAGCAAGGCCAAAGGTTTCTTGAATTTCTTGACAAAAATTGTCCATAGGCTCGTTACGTATAGCGTGGGAATAAAGGGTAAGAGGACATGGATAATTTTGAATATCAGAACTCCACCTGCATAGTCTTTGGAAAAGGTGAGGTATCCAAAGTAGGCAAGGTGGTGAGGCCGCTTGGAAGCAATATCTTGCTGGTAACCGGTAAGGGAAGTCTGAAAAAAAGTGGCCTTTATCAAAAAATCAGAGGCTGGCTGGAGGAAGAAGGAATTACTGTTATAGATCTCGATGGAGTTCAATCCAATCCTCTGCTATCAAGAGCCCGTGACGGTATCAGGATGGCAAGGGACCACGGGATTCATGCTGTCCTTGCCCTTGGCGGCGGGAGTGTCATGGACTCTGCAAAGGCAGTTGCCGCAGGGGCGGTTATGGAACAAGGAGATGTATGGGACTTTTTTACAAAAGAGAGGACTATTGAAAAGGCCCTTCCTGTGGTTACAGTTCCAACCTTGGCGGCTTCCGGTTCTGAAATGAACGGGTTTATGGTCCTTACAGATGAAAAGAGCAAACACAAGTTAGCTGCAGGTTCCCCTCACCTGTACCCAAAGGTCTCCATTCTTGATCCAACAACTACTTATACAGTACCTGCGGACTATACTGCCTATGGGGGCGTGGACGCTGTATGCCACCTGCTTGAGCCATATTTCAACGGCCCGGACCCGAACACTCCACTGCAGGATCGGATGGCCGAAGGGCTTATCAGGACCATTATGGATGCTACTGAGGCCTGTATCAAGGACCCTGAGGATTATGAGGCCAGGGCTACCATGATGTGGGCGTCATCCCTTGCCCTCTGTGGCTTGACCAAGGCCGGGGTAGGCGACCATCATTTTCCGGTACACCTGATAGAGCATGCAGTCAGCGTACTGTTTTCTGTGGCCCATGGAGCAGGGCTTGCGGCCCTTTTGCCTGGCTGGATGACTTGGTGGGCCCAGGATCATCCGGAGAAACCGGCCCAATTTGGAGAGCGTATTTGGGGCATATCCGGAAATGGTCTTTCAGAGAAAGCACAAGCCGGTATAGATGCCCTAAGATCATGGTTTGATAGCATTGGTTGTCCAAAGAGTCTTTCTGATATCGGAATAAGGGCTGAGGACCATGAAAGACTGGCAGAAAATGCCATGCTTCAGGCAGAGATATGGGGGATATCCAACACCTATTCAGTTGAAAATATTAAGGCTGTTTTGGCCTATTGCCAAATACAATAAATGTTGAATTTTAAATTTTGAATGTTGAATTAAGGTAATGGTTAAAAAAAAATCTTGCCCTTTCAGACTGGTAATTTTCGAGGAGGCCGGCTCAGGGAAATATAAAGTGGCTGGAATAGAGGTCTATGGCCGGAACATCACAATAGAGCGGGTATACGATATTATACCAGCCCTGCCGGAGATCATTGACGAGCCTGAAGAATTTATCCCTGACGATTTTGAAGGCGACCTGATCCTTAATTTTCTCAGACACCCGGACCTGTCTGAGTATCTTGTTAAAATTTGTAAAACCAAGGGAATGCCGGTGATAGTATCAGGGCAGAACATACCGGGAGCCATCTGCCCTTTTACGTGCTGCGGCCTTGGGCGCAGGGAAAGTCTTGGCGCCTATGGAGAGCAATTCGGCCTGCCTGAATATGATGTCGAGGTAAAAGACCGCCGCATCACAGGGCTTCATGTAAGGCGCGGGGCTTCGTGCGGTGCTACCTGGCAGGTCATTCCCCGAATGATCGAAGTGCCAGTGGATGAGGCACTAAGTACCATTGGAAGAGAAATCCAGTATCTCTGCAAGGCCGATGGATCGGCCTTTGACCCTGTATCAGGTAAAAGTCCTCTGCACTTTGCAGGTAAGATGCATATGATGGCCCTGAAAAAGGCCCTGAACCTCTACAGAAAGATAACCCTGAACGGTGAACCCTGAACCTTTGAACCTTTCCTATCTATATGTTTGCAACCTGCTTGATGGATGCCCTTTCCCATTGATGCTTCAACCAGTCCTCAAAAAGGGTCTGTTGCTTCTGCTCAAGTATTCGTTTGGTCATGGCATCTTTTTGCGCTGGAAAGTCGGCAATATCTGCGTCTTTCTTTTCCTTGAAGGCCAGGACGTAAAAACTGTTTCCGCTTTCAGCTATCTCATCAGGACAGACCTTCCCTTCGCACAATGAGAGTCCCGCCGGGGCAACGGTCGGAGGCAGCTTGCCTTTGGCGGTCTTGTCTGTCCGTTTAAAAAGGCCTGTCTGCTGGATTTTCAGTCCCTTGTCTTTGGCTGCAGCTTCAAGACCTTGTTTCTTTGTCGCTTCAAGTAGTTCTTGGGCCTTCAAACGGCACAGTTCTTTTGCCTTTTCCCGGACATAATCTTTTTTTACCTGCTCTTTGACCTCTTCCAGAGAGGGCAGATAAGGTGCTTTTTTCTCAAGTACTTCGGCTATGAGGATACCCTGATGTATCTGGAGCAAGGAACTCAGCTCACCGGAATTCAGGGCAAACAAGGTCTTCAACAGTTCCGGATCGCCCCCTGTTACAGCAGGTGGTTTCTTTTGGCTAAAGAATTCAGTGGTTTTAAGCTCAATTTTATGTTGCTCCGCATAGGCGCTGAGACTTCCCAGTTGAATTATCTCGTCATAGGCCTTGTTGGCCCGATCCCATAACATATTTTTGGTTTTTTGGTCTTTAAGCCTGGTGACGATAGAATTCTTTACCTCGGTCAGGGGTTTTACTCTGCCCGGCTCTATCTCCTCAAGCTCTATTATGTGCCAGCCGAAACGGGTTAGAACCGGCTTGCTCACTTTGCCTTCCTTCATTGAGAATACAGTTTCTTCAAAGGGTTTTATCATCATGCCTCTGCTAAAAAAGCCCAACTCTCCACCATCTTTGGCACTCCCGGCATCTTCAGAATTCTCCTTGGCTAGATTTGCAAAGTCTTCGCCATTTTCTATTCGGTCACGAATCTTTTTCGCCTTTTTTCGGATTTTTTCTATACTGTCTTCATCAGCGCCTTCAGATATCTTGAGCAATATATGTCTTGCACGTCTGCGTTCCTTGACTTCATATTCATTCTTGTGATCCTTGTAGTAGGCCTCTATCTCCGAATCCGTCACGTTGGCATCGTCAATATCAGACTCCTTAAGGGCCATGTAGCGTAGCTTAGTCTGAGGTTCTGTCATGTAATTTTCATTATGTGATTCGTACCACAAGGTCAGGTCTTGTTTTGTAGCATTTACTTCTGTTTCGCATTCTGAGGCATTAATTGATATATAGGCGATGTTGATCTCCTCGTTTTCGAACATATAGTGGTCCCTTGCCTCTGCCTCAGTCACAGCAAGTCCGGAGCCCAGAAGGGCTTTTAACTTATCAGTAAGCAGCCGCTGCCTGACCTGTGCCTCAAAGACAGCAGGTGTCAATCGAGCCCCCCCTAGAGACCTTTCATAGAATTTTTGGTCAAAAACTCCATTGTGCTTAAATGCAGGTATCCCAAGGATAACATTCTGCACCTCCATATCGCTGACTAATATGCCCATTTCACTGGCTGCCTGGCGGATCAGTGTCTCATTTATAAGGCCGTTAAGGACCTGCTGCTTGATATCTATCCGATCCAGAAAACCTTCAGGGATCTGCCCTCCAAACATCTGCTTGTAGCTATCCAGCATGTTGGAATGAGCAAGGCGATAGGATTCCATAAGGATATCTTCACCATTCACCTTGGTCAGGACATCAAGCCTCTGGGAACGGAAGCTCCCTACGCCCCAGAAAATGAATACTATTACAATAATACCGAGTATAAATTTAATAAGCCAGGAGCCTGTACTCTTCCGAATTGTGCTTAGCATTGATTATCAAATTCCTTTCTGATTCCGCTGAAAAAACCCAATCTGCGGCGGACAATACAATAAATGTTGCATGCTAAATGTTGAATATTGAATTAAGGTAAAAAAATATTTTTTAAATCTTTTCCACAATTAAGCATTCAGCATTCAAAATTCAACATTGTCTATAGGGGGTGCGTTTCAGACCACACGTTGTCTTTTTAACTTATCGCACCTTGCCGCTGAATAAATTAAAGTCTTTTTACGATAATGACAACAAGTTTAGATATGCAACCCTTAGCCCGACTTTCGCGCCTTTTTCAATTCAAAATATAACCTATTGAAAATATAGATGATTTGAGTCCAGGGCTGGAGGGAGAGCATTCAAGATGGGCAAGGATAAAACTGGCTGTCAGCACACATAATTATTCAACTATTCAACTGCCTACAGTTAGTGGCACGGTGATCAATGTGAGAAGACCAGGGATACCGGAGGGAGTTCACATTGACATTTACCAGAAATTGGGAGTTAATTATCAAAATCTGACGATAACAAAAAATCTGGCATAAATAAAAAAGGTAACCGTTCACGGGTTCAGAGGTTCAGGGTTCAAAGGTTCAGAGTTTAACGAAAATCTGAACCGTTGATTTGAGAATATTGGGGCATGGCACTTGGCCCGAGACCTAATTTTAAAAAACGGAATCATTATTCATAACCTGTGATTGGTTACAGGAGGTACTTTTATGGTTTCACAGTTGAAACTAACTGTAATATGCGAAAATAGCGTCTTTGGTCCCTCCGGGTTGATCGGGGAGCACGGCTGGTCTTGTTATGTTGAGACTGAAGGGTATAGCGTGTTGTTTGACACAGGCCAGGGCCTTGGTGTGTTGTCTAACAGCCTTATTCTGAGAAAAGACCTGAGGTCAATTGATGCTATAGTTTTGAGCCATGGGCACTATGATCATACATCCGGGCTTCCGGCAGTGCTGGGGATTTCAGGACCCAGGCCGGTCTATGCCCATCCTGACATCTTTCTTGTTCGATACTGGAAGAAGGGAGATGTCCTGAGGGCAATAGGGCTTCGATATAAAAAGGAGTATCTTGAGGCTATCGGAGCCCGGTTTGTCGATGTAGAAGAGTTCAAGGAGATCTATCCTGGCATGTACCTGACTGGTGTGGTTCCCAGGATAACCGACTTTGAACCCCCTGATCCGAATATGCAATTAAAAGACCCTGAGGCCGGCTGGGTTCAGGATCCTTTGAAAGATGATCTCTCTGTAGTGATAGACACTGAGAAAGGTCTTTTTGTAATACTCGGCTGTGCCCATGCAGGGATCATCAATATTCTGAAGCACATACAGAAGAATCTCCCCGGCCGGCCAATCCACACTGTGATGGGTGGTACCCACCTGGGCCTTGCAGATCCTGCCCAGTTTGGCGTTACGTTATCCAGCCTTGAGGAGTTTGGTATTAAAAGGCTGGGAGCTGCCCACTGTACCGGGCTTGAGAATGGCGCGAAGCTTTACAATACACTTGGTGATAGGTTCTTTTTTGCCTCAGTGGGAGTGAGCATTAGTATCTGAGAGACCATTGTTTTCGGACAGGCACTAGCTCCATTTGCCGCCTGGAGCCTTACTTGGGAGGTCGGTCAGCTTTTTAAGTCTTTCCAGAAAAAAAGGCCTTGGTATTTCCTTTGCGCCAAGGCTCAAGAGGTGCCAAGTAGTAACCTGGCAATCAATCACGGCAAAGCCCCAGTCAGATAGTTGGCGTACAAGGGTCACAAATGCTACTTTTGAGGCATCTGAGACTTTGGTAAACATTGATTCACCAAAAAATACCCTGCCCATTGCTATCCCGTAAAGTCCACCAACGAGTCGATCCCCTTGCCAGGTCTCTACGGAATGGGTCTTTCCCAGATAGTGAAGTTCGGTGTATGCCTCAATCATTTCCGGAGTAATCCAGGTTCCCTCGCCCCTTTTCATTCTGGTCTCTGAGCAGGCCCTTATAACCTCCTTAAAGGCGTGGTCTAAAGTGACTTGAAAGCGTCCCTGCCGAATGATTCGTTCAAGACGCCTGGATACGTGGAGGTCTGAGGGTTCTAGAATCAACCTCGGATCCGGGGACCACCAAAATATTGGTTCCCCCGGGTTGTACCAGGGGAATATTCCTTGGCGGTATGCGAGAATTAGCCTCGGGATGCTCAGGTCCCCGCCAACAGCCAAAAGTCCGTCTTCTCTGGCAAGTTTGGGGGGCGGAAAGAGCAGGTCTCCTGATAGTAGATATACCGGCATAATTCAAGCAGCTCCACTGGCATCTGTACACAAGGTATTTCAGACCGGAGTTCTTTACACTAAACCGAAGGATGATTCAACTTTTGTTTTCAATAGTAGCCTAATGGGAGCCTCTTGCACTTCTCCGGTTGACACAGCCTTTGGTCAGAATTAGTGTCTTGCAGCATCCCAAGGTATTATTAAGTGCTAACAATGCTTGTGAGAAAAGTCACTTATGGATACAAAGCACATTGACCTATCTGAACGAAGCCGCAAGATACTGAAGACAGTCATCCATGCTTATATAAATGACGCAGAACCGGTAGGGTCCAGGACTGTTGCCAAGAAAGCCGGGCTTGGATTGAGTCCTGCTACTATCCGTAATGCCATGGCCGACCTTGAGGATATTGGCCTGCTATTCCAGCCCCATTCATCAGCAGGGCGCCTTCCAACCGAGACAGGTCTGCGTTATTACGTGGACTTCCTCTTGGAAAAGGAAAATTTGTCTTGGGGTGACCAGGTAGCCATAGAAAAGGGTTTGATGTTCAGATCTGCTGGTTTGGTAGCAACTCTCAAGTGTGCTGTTCAACTACTGGCATCTTTTTCAGGGCACGCAGCAGTAGTAAGTGCTCCCCGGCTTATCTGTGACCGCTTGATACACCTTGAATTCCTGCGAATCCGGCCGGGCCTGATACTGGTCATCAGTGTATCTGACACCGGTATGGTGCAAAATCGACTTGTGCAGATCGATTATGACATCCAGGAGGAGAAGCTGGAGCAAATTTCCCAGTATCTCAGCAACAAGCTTGACCACATGTGCCTGGAAGAACTCAGGTCTGTGATTATAGAGGAACTAAAAGAAGAAAAGAGAATCTTTGACGTCCTTTTAGAGGACTTCCTTGATCAGATGAAGGAGTCAACTGAGCAGGGAGAGGTCTTTATCGAAGGCAGACTCAATCTCCTTGATAAACCGGAGTTTTCGAATGTCTCCCGTATCAGGGCGATTCTTCAGACATTTGAAGAGAAGAAGGCCCTTTTGACCCTTTTGGACAGGTGCCTGGACTTAAGAGGAGTGCAAATATATATCGGATCTGAAGGGCTTGGAAATGAAGTACCGGGCTGCGGCATGGTACTGGCTCCTTATGCTGGAAGTGGCAGTCCCCTGGGGAGCCTGGGTATTGTTGGCCCGATTCGCATGAACTATGCCCGTGCAGTGTCCCTGGTTGAATATACCGCCCTGGTTTTAGGCGAAAAGATTAAGGAATCGTGAACATGGATAACAAAGATATGGAAGAAAAGCAGACAACTGTAGAGGAAGAGATCGAGAGCGCAGGCGGTGATGAGATTGATCCGGCCCGGAAGTTGGCAGACAGAGAGGCGGAAATCGAGCAATGTCAGGAAAAGGTGCTGCGACTGGCCGCCGATCTGGAAAATTTCAAGAAAAGGATCGAGCGGGAAAAATCGAAATATATGAAATATGCCTTAGAATCCTTTGCCAAAGAACTGCTGCCTTTTCTTGACAACTTAGAACGGGCCGTGACTTCAGCCAAGGATTCAAGGGACTTTGATAAGTTGATAGAGGGGCTTGATCTGACCATATCCGGCTACTTAAAGACCTTGGAACGTTTCGGTCTCAAGGTCTTTACTGCAGAAGGGCAGAAATTTGATCCGAATCTGCATGAGGCCCTTACTGTGCAAGAGCATGAGGGAGTGGAAGAAAATACAGTGATAAAAGAGCTCTTAAAAGGTTATTCGCTTCATGAAAGGACCTTGAGACCTGCTCTTGTAGTAGTATCAAAAAATGCAACAAAGGGGAGTGGACAAGAAGAAACTAGTGCTTAGTTTTAGGAGCAGTAAAACTATAACTCGATCTAACTTTTTATATTGAAGCTTTTTTACAAGGAGGATTTTCAACATGAGTAAAGTAATAGGCATAGACCTGGGGACCACCAACTCCTGTGTGGCCATCATGGAGGGAGGTGATCCCAAGGTTCTAAATAATGCCGAGGGCGGGCGCACTACACCTTCGGTAGTAGCCTTTACAGATAAAGGTGAACGATTGGTGGGAATGCTGGCCAAGAGGCAAGCAGTTACCAATGCAGAAAACACTGTTTTTGCGGTCAAGAGGCTTATTGGCAGAAAGTTTGGTGATGCAGAAGTCCGGAAGTCCAAGGAAATAGCCCCTTTTAAGATTGTCCAGGGTTCAAGTGGAGATGCGTGCGTAGAAATAGGGGGTAAGCAGTACAGCTCTGCTGAGATCTCAGCCATGGTACTCGGCAAGATGAAACAGACTGCTGATGATTACCTTGGTGAGAAGGTAACCGATGCGGTGATTACCGTGCCGGCCTATTTCAACGACAGCCAGCGCCAGGCCACCAAAGATGCAGGCCGTATTGCAGGATTAAACGTCCTGCGCATCATCAACGAGCCTACGGCAGCAGCTCTGGCCTATGGTCTGGATAAAAAGTCAGAAGAGAAGATTGCCGTATTTGACCTGGGCGGAGGCACTTTTGATGTCTCTATATTGGAGATCGGGGAGGGAGTTTTCGAGGTAAAAGCCACTAACGGAGACACGTTTCTTGGAGGCGAGGACTTTGACCTTCGGATAGTTGATTGGCTGGCAGATGAGTTCAAGAAGGAGCATGGCCTGGATCTCAGGCAGGACCGGATGGCCCTTCAGCGTCTCAAAGAGGCGGCTGAAAAGGCAAAGTGTGAACTTTCGAGCACTCTGGAGACTGAGATTAACCTGCCATTCATTACGGCTGACGCCAGTGGTCCGAAGCATATGGTCATTAAGCTCACCAGGGCCAAGCTTGAGTCCCTGGTGGCGGATCTGATCGATCGCGTTGAAGGTCCGTGTCAGGTAGCTCTCAAAGACGCCGGTCTTACTCCTGCTGACATAAACGAAGTTATACTGGTTGGCGGCATGACCCGTATGCCAAAGGTCCAAGAGAAGGTCACAGGATTATTCGGCAAAGAGCCTCACAAAGGTGTTAATCCTGATGAAGTCGTGGCAATAGGGGCGGCTATACAGGGGGCGGTCCTGAAAGGCGAAGTCAAGGACGTACTGCTCCTGGATGTAACTCCCCTGTCCCTTGGTATTGAGACACTTGGTCAGGTCATGACCAAACTGATTGAAAAAAACACCACCATTCCAACCCGGAAGAGCCAGATTTTCACAACTGCCGGTGATAACCAGAATGCCGTAACCATTCATGTGCTTCAGGGCGAGCGTGAGATGACATCAGGCAACAAGACCATCGGACGGTTTGAGCTGGTTGGAATCCCGCCGGCTCCCCGTGGAGTGCCTCAGATAGAGGTCACTTTTGATATAGATGCCAATGGCATCCTTAATGTGTCAGCAAAAGACATGGCAACCGGCAAGGAGCAGTCAATCAGGATCCAGGCCTCCAGTGGTCTCAGCGAGGAAGAGATTCAGGAAATGACCAAGGATGCGGAACTCCACGCTGAGGAAGATAAAAAGCAAAGAGAGGCGGCTGAGGTCCGAAATCAGGCCGATACCTTGATTTACAGCACGGAAAAGAGCCTGCAGGAACTTGGAGACAAGGTAGATACTGCTACCAAAGACCAGATCAATGATAAAATCAAAGATCTCAGAAAGGCCATGGAAGGCACGGACCTGGAGGCTATTAAAAAGGCCCAGGATGAGCTTATGCAGGCATCCCACAAGCTGGCTGAAATGATGTATCAGCAGGCTGCCGGCGCTCAGGCAGGCAGTGAAGCCGGTGCGGATACATCCGGCAAAGGTGAAAAAGGTGGCAAAGGTGGAGGAGATGACGACGTGGTAGATGCTGACTTCGAGGAAGTGAAGTAAGGGTTGATTCCGATGAAAAAACCCAATCTGCGGCGGACAATACAATAAATGTTGAATGCTGAATGTTGAATTTTGAATTAAGGTATATGTCTTTTAAATCTTCTTCCACAATTCAGCATTCAGCATGCACAATTCAGCATTATCTATAAAGGGATGCATCTTTTAATTCAAAATTCAAAATTAAGAATTCAAAATTGTGTCTGAACGGATTTTTCGTTCAGATACTAATTAAGCCGCGCGATAAAACTCCCATCATCCTGACTGTTGAACTCTATCCAGCCCGGATCTTTCAACATCCCCGGATTGAGTATCAGAGTATGTCCTATCCGATCTTCCCCTCTGGATTCGTGTATGTGGCCTGTGAAGCAAAAATCAGGCTGTTTTTCTTCAATAAATTTCCTGATGGCGGTGCTGCCGACATGGACCCCACCGCCTATCAGGTCGGCAGCAGTGTTGAAAGGAGGAGTGTGGGATATCAGGACTTTGATCGGTGCCTGGGTCACATATTGGTATGCCTTGTTAACAATGTCCCCAAGTTCTTCTTCTGAGAACTCGGTTGGGGTGTTGAACGGAGTGAAATTAGATCCTCCTACACCGAAGATTCCCAAGTCTCCCAGGACAAATCCTTTACCATGGATATTGATGCCAAGCTCATCCAGATAGTTCCCGACTGATGCCTTATCCATATTACCCAGGACTGCATATATTTTTGGATTGATTCGCCGGATGATATCCAGTATGGTTGAGGCGTCTTCTTTCCCTCCACAATTGGTAAAATCCCCTGTAATTATCACCAGGTCTGCCTTTGAAAGCCCGGTGATCTTCTCAATGCCGGCATACTCCATGTGGATATCTCCAAAGGCTATAATGCGCATTCGGTCCTCCTAAGTCATTTCCAGTGCCCAGGTACCCACCTGCCGCTCGGGTTATGGTGCCCAGGTACCCATACAGCATCTGGTTTGGGACAGGGTTTGTGTTTCCAGTGCCCGGGTATCCACCGGCCATCAGAAGTGTGATGACCGGTTACCCATATCTTTCCTGATATATGAGGTCCGGCATACATCCAGTGCCCGGGTATTTGCCTGTCATCCGGTGTTGTGTGTGGTACTACCCAGACAAAATTAGGTCCCGGCCTGGGTGGTTTTGATTTTGAGCACGAAACATAAAACAAAGGCATATAGAAAGTCGAGACAATAATGGATATGATCGCAAGTTTTTTGAACATGATGTTCTCCTTGCAAAAAATATAATCCCTGAGTGCTACTTACAAACAAAACTCAAATAAGCCATTTTTTACCCACGAGCAATGCAGCCATTGGGACATAAGTTCTCGGAACGGCAGTTTTGACCAAAAATGGGTTTTGTAATCTGTTGATTTATGATTGTTGGTTGTTGATTTATGATTGTTGGTTGGAAATCCAACAGCTCAGCGTAAGCATCTATCAAACCCCACCCCTCCGACAGATTTGATCTATTTTTCTGGCTACATATTGGGGCAAGAAACCTTTATAGTCTTCTTTGGTTTTTGCTATAGGATATTTTTCAAATTTTTTCTTTTACCAGGAGCGCTTCTTGCGGCGATCATTTCGTGCCCTTGCCTCGTTTACCTTTAAATTGCGTCCACCGAGGTCCTTGCCGTTAAGAGCTTTTATAGCGGCATCGGCATCGGCATTATCCATTTCAGCGAAGCAAAAACCACGCGGTCTCCCTGTATCGCGATCAGTAATCCAATTGAAGGACTCGAGAGTCCCATACTGCTCAAGCATTTCGCGAACTTCTGCTTCTGTGGTATTAAAGGGCAAATTCCCAATATAAAGTTTCATTAATACATTCCTCTAGGAGCAACTGCTATTCTTTAATAGTCGTTTTGGATGAAACAAACTTTTAGTTTTAGTAGTTGCTCAGGCTTAAGGGCCATTATAGATAAAATTGGTTGGAAAAATAAAACGAAAAAAGCGGGCCATCGAAAGCAAACCCGCTTTTCGGTGCTGATTTCCGAGGCCAACAGGCACTAAGCGTGCACGTTGGACGCCTGGGGGCCCTTGGGGCCCTCAACCACATCAAACTCCACTGTCTGCCCTTCTTCTAAGGACTTGAATCCACTGCCCTCAATGGCGCTGAAGTGGACGAAGACATCAGGTCCATTCTCTTGAGAGATGAAACCGAAACCTTTTTGATCGTTGAACCATTTTACAGTTCCTTTAGCCATGCTCTTTACCTCCTTTCCTAAAAACTATGGGCTCTTTCGACCCATGTGTGTTGCACTTGCCATGGGTTCGAAACGCCCAAACGGAAAGGATCCGCCATGCAGGTAATTTCTGATCCATACAGAGTGTCATGTTTCCTCAAGGGCTTACCTATAAAAAAAGAGGCACTATTTGTAGTAGCCTCTTCATTTACAGACCTGCCACTTGATAGCCTTATAGACCTACATATAGCTGATTCCAGCTATCCATCCATAAAATATACGATACGAAACATTTCTTCTAGTGTCAATAAAAAATAGGAAGATCCCCAACGCCGCTACCAGGAGGTGTTGGAAACTGCCGACGATACCTATGGGGAATTCCATGTTTAGGTGTTCCTTCGAACAGTGCTTGGATTCCCGGACAGAGTTCCCTGTCTTGTGATGGTCATTCATAGCCTTGATCTTTCACGGACGATATATGACAATGGCATGTGTATTAAATATTTATATACATGGATCGTCTTGACAAATGTGTTCCAGATTGGCCGAGTCCTATCAAGGGCGTATGCTACTTACGGGCCGGAGGCTGAACCTGTGAACGCCCACGATATATATACGGATAAAAAATGAAAATAGAAAAAAGGAAAAAACTAAAGGAGCTATATAACCAGTATGAAGAAGGTGTGGCCAAGTTTAAAAAATCAGCGGCATGTGTAAAGGGCTGTGCTGACTGTTGTATAGACGTTGGTAATATTGATATTACAACTCTTGAAGGTATTATCATCCATGACCGGGTGGCCACGTTTGAAGAGCCACTAAAATCGGAAATAAAGGCCAGGCTGGCTCAAAACAAGATGGAGAGAGAAAACGGAGGGCTTTCTCGATGTGCCTTTCTCAAGGCGGACAAGACCTGCATGATCTATGATATTCGTCCTTTTAGCTGCAGGTGGCTCTATTCAGTCAAAAAGTGCGATGGTGCGTCGCCTACAGTTCACCGCCAGGCATTAAACGTGGCTAAGCAGACAGTGAAAAAGATTCAACAGCTTGACCCTGGCGGATATTCCGGGCACATCAGTTACATCCTTTTTTTGCTGGACAAGGAAGAATTCAGGAAACTCTATCTGCGTGGCAAGCTCAAGCCTCAAAAGATAGCAGATTTCGGGCAAAATCATGGTATATTGATCAATCGTTCCGTCTCGCGCTGAAATTCAGGCCAAGGCGAGTACGGTACAATTAAATCCATTGGGGTTTTATTTCCCGCCGCTTGCGGCGGGGTAGTTCATTCGCGCTTTCCAGAACACATAAGACATCCAGCACCTTGAATGCCGTGTCTCCATGACCATAGGGGAATATCTGAGTCGGGGGATGCCATTCAGACAGCATATTTTTAGCTGCCTGGCCTATGCGGTCAGCTTGGGCTCCTGCCAACACATTCCAGCCAGCGTCCACCAATTCCACCCACTCGGTCTCATCACGTAAAGTCACACACGGCACGCTATAGAAAAAGGCTTCTTTTTGTATCCCTCCGGAATCAGTAAGAATCAGCTTGGCGTTTTTCTCCAGGCGAATCATGTCCAAGTAGCCCAGAGGCTCGATGAGTTTAAGTTTTTGTGCCACTTGCTCGAAAAAGTTTTCCCGCTCAAGGGCCTCACGAGTGCGGGGATGTAGTGGCAAGATCACATCCAGCTCCTTTGCCACACTGGAAAGGCCTTCAAAGATATTTTTGAGCCGCGCCCGGTCATCGGTATTCTCAGATCGATGAACTGTAGTCAAGGCGTAGCTATTTGGTTTTAAGTTTAATTTTTCGAGAATGCGGCTTTTCTGTTCCGACTTGGGAGCATAATAAAGTGCCGTGTCATACATTACATCTCCAACATTGACCACCAACGGGAAATTGTCGGTCCTCTCAACATTCGAGATCCTGATCGGATCCAAGATGTTCTGAAAGCCTTCCATTTGAAGGTTTTGAACTGCCTTGTGTGTAGGGCAGAAGAGCACACTGGCTACATGATCGGTGAGCACCCGGTTAATTTCTTCCGGCATTTTGCGATTAAGGGAACGCAAACCAGCCTCCACATGAGCTATCTGGATATGCAACTTAGCTGCGGCTAAGGCACCTGCCAGGGTAGAGTTGGTATCACCGTAAACCAATACCCAATCCGGTCTTTCATTCAGCAGAACCTCTTCAATTTTTTCAAGCATGCGGCCTGTCATAGCGCCATGGGTACTGTCTCCTATGCCAAGATTGTAATGGGGTTTGGGTATATCCAGTTCCTTAAAAAAGACCTCAGACATATTTGCGTCATAATGTTGCCCTGTATGAACAATGACTTCAGTTAGATGCGACACAAAATTACTTGGAAATCCGTTGCGTTCTCTTATGGCTCTGGAAATTGCCGCAGCTTTGATAAACTGTGGTCTAGCCCCAACAACCGTGACAATCTTCATTGAAATTCCTTTTAATGTTATGCGGTACTCAGATGTTATCCAGGACAAACTCGGCCAAGCCCTTCATCTTAACCGTCCAACTCAATTTAGATTCCGCAAAGGCGCGCATTTCCTTTGCCAGGAAAGGTAACTTGCTCACGTCCTCTGCAAAATTAACAAGGGCATCGATCTCCACAGGGGATTCATCAGCAGGGATTTTCAAGACCCATGGAAGTCCGGCAGGCAAATCCGGATCATCATAAGCGATGACGAACGGTAACCCGCGGGCCGTGTATTCTCGAACCTTCAGGACGCAAGCCTCCCTCAACCCGTTACGATGTAAGGCCAAACTGCCAATCGCCAGATGGCAGTCGGCTAAGACTTTGTCCAGATCATTGCTATAAAGGACACCATGGATACGGACTTTTTCGGCAAGGCTCATTCGCTGAATGGCAGTCTCTTGGGCGGGTGTCAAGCGTCCGATCAGATGCAAGGTCAGACGTGGAGAATTACCCTGCCAGGACCTCAGTCCTTCAAGAAGCCGGTCAAGGCCATGCCACGGTGCGAACTGACTGCTGACAAATGCTAACTGGAGGGATTTACCGTCAAAAACAGATGGTGGTTTAAATGGTATTCCCTCAAGAGAAATGCCATTTGGCAGGACCATCGAAGGTTGTTTACAACCTGCACGGTCCAACTCATAATGCCTTATCTCATCTGTTACTCCAATAATACCATGGGTCGCCCTGAGGATACGCGGCCCGTATTTTTTTTCCAGGATGCGTCGTACAAAAGGCTTAAGACCTCGATGAAGGGCGATCTCTTCCAGTTCCTTACTATGATGTTCAGTGAATACCGGTTGTCTGCGGACAACATTTAAAAAAGTCGGAGAGGGAATAGTCCAGCGAGTAACTACTGCGCTATATTCGCTAAGTCGATTCTTCAATTTTGACCAAACCAGGAATGGCAGGAGCGCTTCCTGCACTGACGAAGATCCTGGGGCCGAGATTGGAAATAGCGTAAGAGATGGATTTTTTTGAACCGTTTCGGCAACCTCCTGACGAACAACGATCAAGCAATCAGCAGTACCATTACGTCCCAGGGCATTTCTCAGAGCATGGGTTTGATGACTAAGCTTGTTTAACACTCCGGGGTCCAAAGTCCAGAGTATGTTGAGATAGCACAGTTTCATATATGTTTAACTAGACGACCAGAACTAACAGCCCTTTGTGGGACTTTCAAAATATTGACCTATGTATTGCCTTAACTCTTTGCAAAATCAGCGCAATATCAGTCCTATCAAGTAAGAGGGGCTGCCACCACATATTACCGCTAAGACGTGCATACAGATACAATTTTGCTATAGCATTTAGTGAATATGCTATGGTAGTTGCTAACGCTGCGCCGTTGATGCCCATCGCTGGGATTAGAATGATATTAGCGATTATGTTCACAGAAACCACAAAGAAGGCCACATACATGTTTAACTCAGGTTTGCCCCTGGCTGCTATGTCATTGGAAAGAATACGAGACAGACTGCCAAGAACAATTCCAGGTAAGAGCCAGATCAATGCGCCAGTTGCATTGATATACTTTGAGCCAAAGAGCAAGACGATGAGGGGTTTGGCAACCAAGACTAGAGATAGCGCAGCAAAAAAAGTAGCCAGGAATACCCACCGCGCAATCACCGGGGTGAGATGGTTTCTTTTTTTTTCGTCTTGATAAAGCTCAGACAGACGTGGCAGAAGAACAGTGCTCACTGCCTGAGAAAGCAACCAGAGCCGCTCGGCTATTTGGACTGCAATTACGTAAATTCCGGTCAGTGCAGGCGTTAGAAAAAAATTGACCAAGAAGATATCGGCCCGGTAGTTAACGAAAGTAAGGATATTGCTTAAATGGGCTTTCCATCCGTAGTCAATACACTGTTTGGCATAGAGACGCGGGGATAGACCTCTGATATCGGATTGACAATGTACCCAAACGGCCCTAATCGTTAATACTAGCGCTACCAAATAGCCTAGGCCATAAGCCAGAAGTGCTCCAGGCACTTCCATGCTCAATCCCAATACCATAGCTAGTAAAAGTATCAGCATAACGCCAGGAGCTATAATGCTGACCGTATTAAAGCGACGAAAGTCTTGTTTTCCCTGAAGTAAGCTGATCAAAAACGCTTGGAGTAATACAAGAGGAAATACTGTTACTCCGCCCCACAAGAACGGGCGAGGCACACCGGGGAAGAAAACATCCCCGCGGCTCCAAATGGTTATAGCGCCAATCAGAATCCCTAAAACGCTAAGAATCAGCCACATCCAAAGGTTGGCAAACAGGGCATTCCTTATATCGACAGTTCCACGACCAATGAAGTACACATTTGCCGGGGCTGCGCCGAGATTTAGAAAGGTTGATAAAACGGTTGGCAGGAGAATGGATAGAGTGTAAAGGCCATTACCTTCCGGGCCTAACACTCGAGCCAAGATTATGGCAGATACAAGCCCAAAAAGTATTACTAAAAGCTGTCGGGCCACAGTACCGGTTACATTGCGCTCGAATCTGGTTAACATAGTCTTGTTGTCTTCAAATCATAGCCGGTGTTTTTTGCAGCCACAGTATGGCGAGCATTCGGATAGATGGCGAACCTTTTGATAAAGACTTGTGAGCTGATCGATGACAGTGCGTGGTCCAAATCGGGCAATGCAGTCATTTCGAATTACTTCCGGATCATAACGAGAGAGACTCAATCGCAATGTAGACATAGCATTTCCGAGAGCAATTTCGTCGTGCACAGGGACTAGCAAACCGTTACCATCGTGTACTATACACTCAGGGCCGCCACAGCGTGTGGCCACAACTGGTTTACCGCAGGCCAATGCTTCGATAAGCACTATCCCAAACGTCTCGTAATGGCTGGGAAGTGCGAAGGCGTCGCAGGCTTGCATTTCCTTACGGACTTCATCGCGGGAGAGCATGCCCAGAAAGACCACCTTGTCATTTACGCCCAGGTCTGCGGTCAAACGTTCCAATTTACTTCGAATAGGCCCATCTCCGCCGATTCTTAACTGGACATCCGCATCACTGGCAAATTGCCCTGCAAAGGCCCTAATGAGGTCTGCCTGCCCCTTTTTTTCAGTTAATAGAGCGACATTCAAAATCTGAAATGGTCCATTTGCGCCCTTCCTTTTATATCGAATGGATGAAAAAAAGGCGGCATCGACCATGTTTGGGATCCAGACCCAAGGATGAACAGCATCTCCGAAGTTGCTTTCTAACAAATGTCCGAGCTGTGGACTTACTGTCACAAGTGCTGAAGCTTTTGATAATGCCTCTAAAACAAGAGGTCGCTGCCAACCAGGGAGCAAACCTCGAAAATAGGTACTGCTATGTTCTGTAATTATATAGGAAATACCGCATCTTTCTTTTAATCGTGCAGCCAGGATTCCTCCCAATAGGCATGAGTGAGCATGAAGGAGGTCAGGCCTTCCGTGATCAGATACATAGCGTTCGAATAGACGCTCTCCGGCTTTGAGCCATAAATTTATGTTCTGACGTGGAATGAGTGGCAGCCAAGCCCATCCATAAAGGCCGTAAGTGGGGATGCCGTCATCATCTTCATATGTTATTCCACTGGGCCAGCCAAACAGAGATTTGCGCATGAGTATAAGAGAGCGGAGTTGTGGATATATTACACCGACTTGGTGGCCAGCGTTCTTGAGGGCATGGACTTGTTCGCGAAAAAAAATTCCATTGATGGGGTTTTCATGAGTCGGATACCAGGAAGGGAGGATTAGGATGTGCATTTTAGCCCCCCATTGACTTGCTCCATGATAAAATTACCTACTCGGTTATCCAGACTGTTGGGCAGTAACAATTGACGAAAAATGAATTCAGAGACACGTTGATAAAGAAAAATCTTGATAAGAAAATTTACGGGGTAAGCGGATGTTGTGGCCACTGTAGCGCCAATCATACACATTTTTGGAATCAAAAGAACGTTGAAAACGATATTTATAGTTACGATGATAAATGATGCGCAAAAATTCAATTTTGGTTTTCCTCGTGCAGCGGGATCATCGGATAAGACTCTACTGCTTGCCACCAGGGTAATACCGATGAGAAAAATGCGAAACGGTTCTGTCGCGACAAGAAAAGCATCACCATATAGAAAAAGAACTACATGGAAAATGACAAACCATGTTATTATTGCCTCTGCCATTGTAACCAATAATCCCCAGCGAACAGTAAAGAGCGTTAGTTCTCGTCTTTATGTAACTCTCCCAGTTTTGGCAGTAGAACGGTGCTTATACCCTGTGATAAAAACCATGGTTTTTCCGCTAAACCTAAAGCCATAGTTAAATCCCCACACTCGCCGGAGCAAGAAACAGATTGAGGATAAACATGTCTGCACGATAATTTGCGAAGGCCATGATATTAAGTGAGCGCGGAACCCATAGAAATAAAAAAATGAATATTAACTGAAATATCGGAAATACCAGTGTGGCGAGATTGTACCCTTTAAAACGTTGCCGGTCCTGAAGAATGCTGGTTGCGAACTCTGGAAGCAAGATCAGCGGGAACAATACCAGACAGGCAAAGAAGTATGGTTTCGGTAAATCCGGGAACAAGATTGAGCCCCAGATAGAGAGTACGAAAATGCCGGAAATCAGTCTAAGCAGAGATAACCAGCCCTATATTTGAATAGACGACATGAATACTGTTGGCGCTGTAAAGCGTCCAGTTGAAATATAATAGACATTTGCAGGACTGACTTCAAGGTTGAATAATGTGGTTAGAAGAGTAGGTATGAACATACTGAGTGCAAGCACACCCCTTCCTTCTGAACCCAATGTGTACGCCACAGTAACGATGATGAGGAAACGATTCCTATAGCTACAGCAAACCAGGACCGTGACTGGACAAAAATAAAATCGTTCAGGAATTTGCGGAAATGGAAAATAGTCATAGACAGCTAGTTATGAAATCGCTAAGAGCTAGTTGGAGCAACTCGCTTTATGCTATTGTTCTTAAGGAACATATGGAGCCCATTGTTCTACAGAAACGAAAGCGCAACTTTCAGAAGATATAGGTCAACTATTTGTTAGCAATGTGTCAAATTAAGTCCGTTTTTATACAAGTTGGAGCCGTCTTTAGATACCTTGTATACGTAACGAAATCATCCGGGTTAACCCAAAAGAGACAATATTTGTTTTATAACCTTAATATTATCACAGTCTAAAGTACTTAGCCGCGCCTTAGACAATCTAAAATTTTGTGGTTTTTGTCGTATCTGGTCAATTTTTGATCTAAAATTTCCAATATCCCGTGTATCAACTACACATTCAGGCATATCTATATCATTCATTATGTTTTTTACTTTTGGTTGATAGGAAACTGCTAAAATAGGACTTCCAGATTTTAGAGCAAGCAATCCGGCATGAAGTCTTGTTACTATTGTAAAATCTGCAAAATTCAGTTTTTTAATTATTTCCTGACTATGATATATCCTATCCTCATATATTAAAGACTCTTTTTCGATTCCCAGGACTTTTAGTCTTTCAATAACCTCTAACGTACCGAGTCTATCAGTTGGGTAATTTGTATCAAAAAAGAACAAGTTCACTTTTTCATCAATACTTGTTTGTAAATAAAAAAGGTTTTCCACAAAACCTTCAATAAAGTTTTTATATTTCGTTCTATCTCTATATGGCCAATTGGATCCGAAGACGGGAGCCACGTTTACAGCAACCACTTTTTTATCTTTCTGCCTCATGGCATTAAATGTTTCTGACGGATAAGAAAAAGCGAAGTCTGGATGATAATGCGCCTGTAGCCCCCATGTACTTATAATATATTTCTCTGTTTCGGTATCCCTGACGAATACTGATGTTCCTGCAAACTCCACTAATCGTTTCAGAAGAAATTTCCCCATCCTTGTTTTTATTGGAAATGCCCCTACCCCAGCAATAGCAAAGGGCTTTTTTTGTTCAATGAACTGCTTGGCCACCAAATAAGGATAGACAGGCCATCGAGTATATAAATCCATCAACAAGTTCCCGCCACCAATAATTAAAAGATCACTTTCATCCGCTAAGTCTTTATGTAGTCGGTTATTAACGCTGAGAAGAAAAAGCATATTTTTTAGTTTATCCTTAAAGTGGCCTGGAATCCATTTTAGAATCTTACTCGTACATATCTTTTTTTTGTTTGGTGGCCTCTGTTCATTGTTTTCTTGTGTTATCAAGAATATAGAACGTACATACACCGATGGTGACCACGGAAACACCTTAATTTCGGCTTCGATTGCCTCCGGATTAAAGGCGACCACATTGATTTTTATCGGAAAATCTGCAACCCTAAATAGCAAATCCAATAGACTGACTAATATTGCCTTGTCGCCAATGCTCCCACTATTATAACTTCCGAAAATCGTTATATATTTACTATCCATTTTATTGCGGTATCATAGTTATTTAAAACGATGTATTTCTGGTAGGAAGGCTCTGTATGTAATCAATTTCAAATTTCATTCTCATGCTATTTGCAAAATGGCCTGTATAATGTTGTCAATATCATGGTTTTTCAGATAGGGATGCATTGGAAGGCTGAAAATACGCTGGGAGGTATTGTCGGACGCTGGCATACCACCGTCCTGATATCCCAGTTTCTTGAATGCGGACTGCAGATGCAGGGGCCGGGCATAATAGATAGACAGCTGTTGGAATCCCTGCCTCCTTGAGGTGGGCCTGTATGACGAACAGATTATCAGACAGAACAGAATATTGCGCCCAGACCGACTGGAATCCTTCGGGCACCAAGGGCGTGGCAGTTTGTCTGAAGCCGATAGGCCCTTTGTATACCGCTCAGCGACTCGTCGCCTTTCCTTGATTTCGTCAAGAAACATTTCAAGCTTGGCCAGAAGGATAGCGGCCCGTAAAGTATCAAGCCTAGCATTAATATCTATTCGGACATTATCGTACTTGTTCTTTCCTTTTCCATGCATACGTGTGCTCTAAGGGACGCTGCTCTAGGGGACGGTTTTTATAGCCTATTTCCTTTTGTTTAGCTCAAAGCTGAAGGCTCAAAGGTTCGGCTCTTTCTCAGTTTCCGCCTGCCCGCCATCGCGAGATCAGGCGAGGCGGGCGGGGATGAAACTGAGAAAAAGCAGCCAGCATTTGGCTGAGGTTAGGCGGGGAAAAGTAACCTGTTCCCTCGGGATGATCTAATGGATCATAAAAGGTCTAAACTTAATTTGATGGCACGGTTGATTTCTTCCATCTTTTTTGCGCTGATTTGGCCAAGTCTTTTTTCCAGCCTCTCTTTGGATACAGTAAGTATCTGGCTTGTTTTTACGATAGAGGAACGCTCTAATCCTCCTTCCGGAGGATCAATTTTGACGTTCATGGGATAGAGTTTAACAGAACCTGAAACGGCTGCCACGATAGTGGTGGAGGCTTTTTCATTGCCAATGTCGTTCTGAATGACCAGCGCAGGTCTTTTGCCTGCCTGTTCGCTTCCCCTGGCAGGATTCCAGTTTACAAGCCACACCTCGCCACGCACAGGAAAAGCCTTCACTATAGAATCTCCTTTTGAGCATCAAGGGATGTATCGGCAAATTCCCTGTCTTCCCTGGCCATTTCAATATATCCTGCGGCCATAGATTCTTCTGTCCTTTTTTTGAACCATAACCTGAAGGCCTCCTGCGCCAACTGGCTCTTCGCCATGTTGCAGGTCTTTGCGACACCCTCAATGGCTTCAAGTAGTTCCGCATCTATGGTTACACTCATCTTCTTTTTGGTTCTCATGGAGGCACTCCATTTATCTTACTTTTTATAAGACAATACATCGCCCAACAGGTCATGTCAATGATTTGAGGGACGGAACAATACCCGGCCGACCCCGGTAAAATAGGCTTCGCCCCACTGGAACAGCCTTCGGATTCCACGCGGTTTTGCTCAATCGGATCGGCCAAATTCAACACAAATCCAAGCACAATATTGTCCAACTTATTTGCGGACAGTTCCTTAGAGGCTACCGCCATTCGGGTGAAAGTCATACCCGTCAGAGTCAGTTTGATTTGCTTCTTTAGACTGCTATAGCCTTTTCCTCAAAGAGGAAAGCTCAACAGACCGAGTATTTTCACGGTAAATCAGCTATGTTCCGGCTCAAGTCCCCTGTCAGATTCCTGATATGCAGCACCGCATACCGGGCAAACAAGATCATCACCAAGGCGTTCACCGCACTTGCACATCCAACCGATTTGACGAGCAGGGTTCCCTACCACCAGGGCATGGTCCGGGACGTCTTTTGTAACTATGGCCCCGGCCCCTAAGAAGGCATAGCGGCCAATTGTGACACCGCAGACGATGGTACAGTTTGCACCCAGAGTGGCCCCCCGGCGCACAAGCGTGGGACGCAGTTCTTTCATGCGGGGGATTTCCGCCCTGGGGTTGAACACATTTGTGAATACGACTGATGGCCCGCAGAACACATAGTCTTCAAGGGTTACGCCTTCATAAATCGAGATATTGTTCTGGATTTTGCATCCTTTGCCGATCTGCGCACCAGGGCCGATGACCACATTCTGACCAATGTTGCAGCTCCCCCCAATAACAGATCCACTTAAAATGTGGCTGAAGTGCCAGATACGGGTCTTCGGACCTATCGTCACGTCATCGTCTATTACGGCTGTGGGGTGAACAAAGACCTGGTCAGCGGAAACATCTCTGTCCAGGAGCGGCACTGCCTGATTATCTTTAAGGGCCTTCTGACAGGCATTAAGGACACGGAGGACTTGCAAACCTTCTTTCCCGTCCGTGCGAGGCTGCTCCCTGGTAGCCATGCAGTGGAGGAAGTGGGCGCATTCAGCCCGCAGGGGCTCTTCCTGTTCTACAGCAACTGGTTCAGCTTCTGCCTTTACTGCCAACGGGATATTACCATGCCAGGCCACATGATGGGGATAGAGAGTGAGTTTTTCTCCCCACGGAGCAGTGTCGTCAAAGACCGCCATTTTCTCATTGCCTACTACCACCAGCTTTTGCTCCTTAAAGGGATGGAGCCAGGAAACAAAAATATGGGCCTTTATCCCACTGTCAAAGGACAAGAGAGAGACAGTGACGTCAGCAATTCTCTGATGGAGGTAGTTGCCGCCCTGGGCCTGAACTGATTCGGGCATCTCTTCAACAAGGCCCAGGATTACTGAAACATCGTGTGGGGCAAAGGACCAAAGGACATTTTCTTCACGTCGAAGCTTCCCCATATTAAGACGATTGGAATAGATATAGCGGATGCGGCCAAGATCGCCGTTATTTACCAGGGCCTTCAGTCTCAGAAGGACCGGATGGTACCAGAGCAGGTGCCCCACCATGAGGATTTTGTTACGCTCCTCTGCTAATTGAATAAGCTCTTGTCCTTCAGTCTCGGAAAGACAAAGGGGTTTTTCAACAAATACGTCCTTTCCGGCAAGCAGGGCCTCTCGAACCAAGGCACCATGGGTCTCGGCTGGCGTAGCAATAGCTAAGCCCGCAATGGCCGGATCATTGAGGACCTCTGAGTAGGATGCGCTTACCTTGGCGCCGGGGTAATCCCGGGCCATTCGGTCAAGGATTTCGGAATTTGTGTCAACTATTACTTGAAGGGCACCCAGCGCACTGAAATTCCGGACCAGGTTTTTTCCCCAGTAGCCGGTCCCTATAACAGCAATGGAGGGATTTGTTGATTTGTATTCCACAGTTGTCTTTCCCTTTTTTCTATTCACTCAGGTATTTAGGTTGAAGGCTGAAGGCTGAAGTATATCAACAATCTCGCAACGATCGAATGCCCTAAGTTTTATGTAATCGTGCATGTTTTGTCCCTAAAAGTCTTTCACCTTCAGCCTTCTACCTTTTACCTTCCACCTATTATTATCCCCAAAGCCTGACATGTGGCCGTTTGAGCATCTCCGGCCCCAATCGTTCAAACTCTTCCTGAGAAAACACCAGCGTGCGTATCTTCCTCTCAATATGTCGTTCAGTTTTTTTTGTTAAATCCGTTAAGTGATATGGATCAATTTCGCCCACTAACAGGATATCTATAACACCTGTATCCCGCCCTAAGGCATAGTCATCGATAAGGTATGCTGCCTCCAGATGGCCCAGGCGATTAAGGATGCTATCCAGAATCCGATTAATGCCCAAGGCCTTATGGACCATTGTTCTAAGATCAGGGAACAGAGGATGAGACTGATTGGCCCGGAAATGGATTTGCCTGCCTTTTTTTTCGCTGAGCAGTAAGTGTGCCTGCTCCAAATGTCGCAATTCCTCCCGGATACCATTGGGCGACACACCGAACTCTGCAGCTAATTCCCGCAGATAGGCAGTGCTCTCCGGATTAAGAAAGAAACGCATGAGGAGCTTTATGCGCGTTTTGGATGTGATAAGGCCTTCTAGCATGTGTAAATTGGATTAGCCGCCTGCGGCAGGACTCTTTTTGACAGGATAAACAGGATTTACAAGATTTTTATTTGTCCTGACAATCCTGTTCATCCTGTCTGAATAATGGAAATTCCCATACTATAAATATATTTTGATCAGTTTTATTGTTCAAAATATATCCTGGTGAGACGATAGTCAAGCCGCAGTTTTTGCTATGCTTTGCAAAAGACGAACGTACTTTGAACCTATCTGTTCAAGGTCAAAGTCCTGCGCTCGTTTTCGGGCCTGTTCTTGAAAGTACGCTCTGCGGGACTTATCAGTCAGCAGTTCTTCCACGTTACGGGCCAGAGCCTCCGGGTCGTCCACCGGCACCAGCAGACCATATTCATTATCTCTCAGGATTTCACGCGGGCCGGTTTGACAGTCAGTGGCTATTATCGGGCAACCACATGCCATCGCTTCGACTAAGACATTAGGCCAACCCTCGTATCGAGAGCACAGGACAAGGGCCTTGGCCCTGGCCATGAATGGGTAAACGTTATCCTGCCAGCCAGCCAAAATAACAGAATCGGCAAGATCCAGGTTATTGACCAGGGCTTCGATTTGTTCCTTGTCAGGCCCGTCGCCCACAAGGATCAACTTCAGATCCGGGTGAAAGGAATGTAATTTCTTAAAGGCATTGAGCAGGGTATCATGGGCCTTTGTTTTCACATTAAGCCGCCCGACATGGAGTAGGTAGTCACCAGACAAGGCTATAGATGGTTCCTTTTTTGACATTTTGCCCACAGACGCCGTGTTCACTGGATTTGGAATCACTGCTATTCGTGGAGCATGCAGCTTGTAATCCGACACAATGATTTCCTTAATTCCGTTCGACACGGCGATGATCCGGGCAGCCTTGGGATAGACCCGGGCAGATGTTTGTGAAATAACATTGCCCAATAGGCCTTTGCCCTCATACTGTTGTCTGGGATTTGTATGTTGGGATATCACCGCCGGGTGCCCGGTAAAAGATGCTGCCAGGAGATTTATGATGTTGGCTTGCTCCATAAGACTTAATACCATTTTTGCCTGTTTTTTACGGACGAGTGATGCCAGAGCCAGGATATGATACGGGATACGGATGACATGGGCTGTGTGGCTGTTAAGCGGTCCGGAAAAGGACACCACCGGCATCTCTGTCGGTATTGGATATGACCGGCGGTTTTGAAGCAATACTAAAGTCAAATCAAAATGCCTGGCCAGATACGGGAGCAAGGTGGAAGCCACTCGCTCGGCCCCGCCACCTGCCAGAGATGGGATAAGGAAAATGAGCTGTTCTTTCCTCATCAAATACCCTGCCACCACTTATACCATGCGTGCAAAAAGAGCAGGAGCCAAAGGCGGTGCCCGTGGTCTGTGCGTCCGTATTGGTGGTTTTTCAGCAGTCGTCCGGCCTCGTCCTTGCTTACCAAGGCTCCATTGGAGCTTGATAACACGACATCCTCATAGACAGCCTTGAGGGGTCCCTGGAACCAGTCCCCCATGGGCACTGCAAAGCCGTGTTTTTGTCTCTTGAGAGGTTCTGACGGAAGATCTTCCGCAAAGGCCATGCGCAACAGATGTTTGGTGGTCAAACCCTTCAACTTGAAACAGAGAGGCAGGCGGCAGGCAAACTCCACGACTCTATAGTCCATAAATGGAGAGCGAACTTCAAGGGAATGGGCCATGCTCGCCCGGTCCACCTTGGTCAGAATATCGTCCGGCAGGTAGTGTAAGATATCCGAGCGCATCATACGCTCTATCGGGTTCATCTGTTGATCTGCCGTCATTTCAATATTTTGCTGTTCATATTTAACAGAATCCTGCTCCGTATCAAGTAGAATGGCGAGATCCTCTGTCTTGAAAAATGCCGGATAGATATCGTTTGGATCTTCGGTTACTCGCTGGTCCAGGTCCACGAAGAGACGCAATTTCTTAATGAGACTATGGTCGTAATATGCAGTTCCCTCCGGCAGGCGCTTTATGACGGCTGCCAGGCACTTCTTGCGTACTGGTTGCGGAAGCTTCTGATACCATGCCAGCAGACGGCGAGCCACATATCTGCGATAGCCGCAGAACAGCTCGTCCCCACCATCACCTGAAAGGGCCACGGTAACATGACCACGGGTCTCCTGGCAGAGATGCCATGTCGGTATGGCCGAAGAGTCTCCATAGGGCTGACCATAGTGACGTACCAGATCAATGAGTAAGTCCCCGGCCTGCAAGGCCTTGCGGCTTTCATGGTGAACCGTGCCCAGATAGTCTGCAACCTGTTTGGCGTATGGACTTTCGTCAAAGCTCGCTTCTTCAAACCCGATTGCAAAGCTATGGATGTCCGTTTCTCCAAGGTCCCGCATAGCGGCAACAATGACGCTTGAATCCAGACCGCCGGAAAGAAAGGCCCCAAGCGGGACGTCGCTTCTTAGTCGAAGATATACTGCAGAGCGAACAAGGTCGCGCAGTTCTTCGGCAAGCTCGGACTCAGGTCTGCGTTCCCACCCGGACACAGGCAAAGGAGGGCTCCAGTATGGCCGGACTTCAAGTTCCATCTGGCTGTATCGCAGGAAATGTGCCGGTCGTAGCTCCCGGATCCCCTGGAATATTGTGTCAGGGGATCGGATGAAACCATGACGCAGGTACTGGACAAGAGCGGACGGACGAATGGAAAAGTCCAGAGGCAAATCGCGCAAGGACTGGAGTTCGGATGCAAAGGCCATCAGACCTCCACGACCTTGCCCGAAAAAAAGAGGCTTTACGCCCATACGATCCCTGGCAGCAAAAAGGACCTGTTCTTGCCTGTCCCAAACTGCAAAGGCAAACATGCCGTTCAGGTGTTCAAGACAACCAGGACCATACGTGATGTACGCGGCCAGCAGGACCTCAGTATCTCCTTTTGTTCTAAAACGAATTCCACGTTTTTCCAGATCTGTACGGAGCTCCAAATAGTTATATATTTCACCATTGAAGACCAGAATATAGCGGCCGTCTGGGTCCTGCATAGGCTGGATGCTGCCTGCAATATCTATAATGGAAAGGCGGCGGTGCCCCAGGGCCACACCAGGTTCCTGCCAGAAGCCTTCAGCGTCCGGACCGCGGTGTACCAGACGGTTGGTCATGCGCTGCACTGCAGACGGAAGATCAATAGCGCTCTTATAATTATAATCAATTAGGCCGCAGATTCCGCACATAATAAACTACCCCGCCGCAAGCGGACGGGGTATCCCTCAAAGGATAGTTCCTTTTTTATCGCCGCAAGCGGCAGGGAATAAAACCCCAAGGGATTTAGCTTGACAGGGGAAACATAGGATATCCCGCAATTATGCCAAAGTCGGCCGCAAAGACTACCAGGTCAGAGCCACCCACTTATGGCATGATGGGATCAGCCCCGCCATATGCGCCCATGTCAGTTAAATCGTCTCCAGCATATTTTGCCGGCGAACTCCCCTGCAGGTGATAGTCGCCATTGACCGGATCTACAAATAACGGGTTGGCAAATATCTCACCGTCGTTTTTGTCACAACCTCCCAATTGCATATATATACAAAAATAAGGCGGACCTTCACAGGTGTCAGTGTCTATTCCATTATTGCGACACAAGAGGTTATAATCCCGATTAACAGGGCAGCTATAATCAGGACAGATCTTGACGTTGATACCGGCCTTCTCATTGTTGGTGCAGATATTGTTTTTGATCGGTATGTCCTCTGGAGCGCAACCAGCTGCGGAAGCATTCACGTCGCCTGCAAGGTCGTCATATACAATACCCGCCCCTGCATCGTTTTCGCCGTTACCAACCACGGTATTATTGACTATTTCATCGATATGGTCCCCAAACCTGATGCCGCCCCGGTGGTTTTCATAGACAAGATTATTAAAAATGACACCATCGGCATGTCTTACGTCGATACCACCTCCGTAAGCGCTCTGCCCATTTCGATAGACCATGTTTTTTCTAATGGTAAGGTGGGCATCACCAACTGTCCCGACAAAGCCGGCGCCATTCGCTGAATCTTCTCCGGTATGTATGCCGCCACGGAAATTGTCATATATTGTATTGCTGGTTATTTCGTATGCACAGGGAGCCTTTATTGCTATCCCTCCAATGTTGTTCTGGAAAATAGAATTCCGGGTAATGGTCCCGACGCCATATCTTAACTCCATGCCCCCATATCCATTTTCATAAATCCAGCTATCCTGAACGTGAAAATAATCTGCGCCTTGATTCCTTATCCCTCCAAGACCGTTATTGTTGATGTGACTATTTTGGATGGTTACAGAATCAGCAGTTTTAACTATAATGCCGGCTTTAATGTTATCATAAATGCAACAATCTTGAATAGTGTTGATAGATGATGGACAATCTATGTTTATGCCGGAATAGCCGTTTGAATAAATATTAGTAGATTGCATGGTAACTGTGGTTGCACCGACGTTTCTTATGCCGACAGCCCCGTTCCCATATATTTCATTCCCAACTAAAGTCGCTGTTCCAATATCCCAAAAAAACCTTATGCCTGGCTGGATATTATCGTAGATTATATTATTACTGATGGTGATACTGCCAATTCTCTCCAAATTCATGCCGCACTTTTCATTACTATACATGTGATTGCTATTGACAGTGACACTAGTCAGACCGAACAGCGCCAGACCAGATTTAATCGTACTATTATATACCTTATTGTTCTCGATAGAGGCAGTGGTCAAATCATCCAGCCTTATCCCTGCCTTGTTTCCATATATGTCATTACCAGTGACGCTGTCACCGATAGTCACGTTGATTGTTCCGGTATCGCCGGAGTTACGACTCAGTCTTATGCCGGCTTCGGTATTGTCATATATGGTATTTCCCTTAATGGTGGGAATGGCCAGAGTTCCGCCCGCTGCCGTCAGTCCATTGCCGGTTTCAGCATTGTAACAACCTATCCCGGCCCGTTCATTCCCCAAAATAATGTTGTTCTCAATAGTGGGGCAGGCATTTCCCCGCAGACCGATACCTGGACCCTGATCTCCTTTGCAGTCCCAGATTTCATTGTCAGTAATGGTTGCATAGCTGTTCGAGCCGTTTCCTATGCCCGGACCATGGACATTATGGATAAGATTATGCTCAATAATGGGGCTGACTTCCGCCCCGAGGCCCTGGAGGCCTATTCCCCCGGCGTGGCCGGAGCCTATATTATTGCGGATAATATTATTTTTAATAGTTGGTAACCCACCGCCAACACGGATCAGAAACATATCAGCCACGCTGGCATTTTCGATAGTGAACCCGTCCAGAGTAACATTAGGAGTTATATCTCCGGGAATTCTAACTACGCTGTCTGATCCACTTCCACTGATAATGGTCAATTGAGCCCTCTCCAGCGCCGTGGTTGAGTGCGTGCTCCACGGATCGTCATAAGTGGTAGCTGTATTATCCCCTTCACTCACCACATTCACACCTTTTGTTATGCCGATATTTTCGTAGTAGGTCCCTGGTCCCACAACTACTCTATCTCCTGAAGATGCCATATTGATGCCGGCCTGAATAGTCGTGCAATCACAGCCTGAAGAGCAGACGCTTATATCGGCTGCCACAGCCGGATTAACAATCAGAAACCCTCCCCACAGAAATAAAAAAATTGCACAAAGCGTGCTTAGAAATATGCCTCCTTTGGGTTGCTTAGAATCCATGACTTCTCCTCCTCTTGTTTCATTGGTATGAAAACGTGTCCACGTTTAAGGTTATTAAAAGACACCTTCCTCCTGACAACGGCTCGGTGGAACACAGAATAGCACACAACTGTAATATAGTACCAGACAGCAGAAAAGTTTGCCACAGGCCTTTGAACTGCACCAACATCCCCTTTACGTCGAAAAAAGGCGACCTACTTCAACCCAGGTTGAGCGGTTCAAGGTTCACGGTTGAAGAACCCTAGCTATCTGATATCAAAAGGATGATGCCTCAATAGAGCGGCAGGCATGTTTCACCCACTGGGTGAAAAAGGTTAATCTGGGTATTGTACTTTAAAGTGATGTATATCAATACCTTAATAACCCTTGAACTTTGAACCCTGAACCTTGAACCAATCACTTTAGGTTCAAGGCAGATGTCGTGAAGTATGCCGGCCGGCAAAGCCGGCATAGGGGCAAGGGGGAGGTGCTTTC
>CBETWD010000008.1:0-34264 GCA_965539945.1 uncultured bacterium | reverse complement strand
AAGGAACTATTGCAGGAGGTGGCCGGTGATATAGGCCTTGCCCTCCATAACATGGAGTTGAAGGAGTCACGCAAGCAGGCAGAGAAGGATCTGGCGAAATACCGCGATCACCTTGAAGAACTGGTCGAGGAACGAACGCACGATCTTGAGGCCGCCCAGGAGGAACTGGTCAAGCGCGAAAAGCTGTCCGTGCTCGGCCAGCTCACAGCTACTGTGAGCCACGAGATCCGCAACCCTCTGGGTGTAATCCGCTCATCAGCCTTCTATCTTCAGCGAAAGTTAAGTGGCAAAGACGAAAAAACTGCCAAGCATCTTAACAGGATCGAGGAGCAGGTGTCCTTATGCGATACAATCGTCGGTGATCTGCTGGAATTCACACGGGGGAGGCATTCCGAGGCAATTCATGGAGAAATCAATCCATTGCTGGAAAAAGTGCTGGAAGAGATAGCAACACCTGAACAGGTAACCCTGGTCAGCGATCTTTCTCCTGAACTCCCAGTGGTCCTTTTTGACAGGGACAAAATGCGTCGTGTTGTGATCAACCTTGTCCTGAATGCGTTCAAGGCAGTTACCATGCGCCGTGATATGTGGAACGATGAAGAAGATACATATCAGCCCCTTGTGAAAGTGACCAGCTCAAAGGGCGACAACGGAATACGTGTTGAGGTTGAAGACAACGGAATCGGAATGGACGACGAGACTGCCAGGCGCGCCTTTGAACCGCTGTTTACCACGTGGGCACGCGGCACCGGACTGGGGCTTGCCATTGTCAAAAAAATCGTTGACGAACACGGTGGCTCAGTATCGCTTGAGAGCATTCCAGACCATGGGACAAAGGTTACCCTTGTGATCTCCAAGGGAGTGAAGAGTGAAGAGTTAAGAATTAAGAGTGAAGAATGAAGAAGTTGTTTATTGTAGCACTTGTGGCAGTAGAAATAGTCAGTTTATTTGGTTCAGCTTCTGCTAAAGATAATTTTCTTATGCTTCGTTATGAAACAGGGAAGAATACAGACACTAATGAAGAAGTTCATGGAACCTACAATGTGTTCGAAAATAACACTCTTGAAAAATGGCCGCTAGGATTTCGTGTTATTACAGATTACCCTGCAAAAAGTCGAAGTCGATCTAAAGCTATAACATAAACATATTCGTAATATATAAGTTGCGTATACGAAACTCATATAGCTATTTCAGGATGGTGGCTCAAAATAGACTTTTTTCAGCGTAATCTATTTATTGAGAGATTGAGAACTTACAAGAAGGTAAAGTAGGGCATTGAAAAAATGTTGCTATTTAATACTGGGGGCATTTGGAATACTTGTATTGGCCCTGCTTGCTTTCCACATCTTTTCCTCACCTGAAAGGCTTACCAAAGTAGTCTTAAGGCTCAACTGGAAGATTAACGGGGATCACGCTCCTTTTTATGTTGCTCTTGATATGGGCTTTTATAAAGACGTCGGCCTTGATGTGGAAATTCTTCAAGGCACGGGCTCCGCCTCCACCGTCAAACTTGTAGGCACCGGCAGTAATTACCTTGGGTATGCCGACGCCGGTTCAATGATAAGGGGTGTAGCATCCGGGCTACCGGTAAAGGCTGTTGGCGTGCTGGTGCAAATGAGTCCCATGGCCGTTATCTTCCTGCACTCTAATCCCATCCGGTCACCGGAAGACCTGAAGGGGAAAACGATCGGCCTCACCAGTGGAGATTCTCTCAGCCAGATCTTCCCGGCAGTTCTTGCTGCGAACGGCTTGAGTCTCCACGATGTCAGAATTATCTCTTTTCCCACGCCCTGGGCCAAGGAGGAAGCGCTCTTACGAGGTAAGGTTGATGCTTTTTTGGGATACTACCTTGCACAGCCCGTTCGTCTCAAGATTACCAGGAATATAGATTTGGAGTGGTTGACTTTCGCTGAAGCAGGCATCAATACGTTAAACAACTCCATTATCGTAAATACCCGCTTCCTGAGGGAACAACCAGACCTAGTCAGGAAGTTTTTGCTTGCGACACAGAATGGAGCGAAGACAACCCTGGAAAATCCCCAACAGGCAGCTCAAATACTCAGCAAGTACAGCGCTAGTGCGGGTTTGAACTTGGCTGCATGCAAGATGCAAATCGAGGTAGCGCTGAAACTCCTTCAAACCGACAAGACCATGAACAAACCGATCGGCTGGACGTCTTCAGAAGACTGGGAAAAGACTCTGGAGCTGCTGAGGAACTACACAGGGCTTCGGGTATCGGGGAATCCTAGTAGATATTACACCAACGATTACCTGTCGGACATCAGATAGAGCAGTAGGCAGCGGACAATACAAAACCAGCATCTTTCATAAAGAAATGTTTCACGCAAAGGCGTAATTTTTTTCTTAATTTTCTTTGCGCCTTTGCGCCTTTGCGCCTTTGCGTGAGGTTCTTTTAAAAAGTGTAAACCTAAATCTGAAGGACTGTAGCTCATGGGATTCGCCAGCTTGTCTCTGCGCAACAAACTTATCTTTGCTTTCTTGCTTGTCACGCTCCTTCCCCTCGGAGTGCAAGGCTATTGGAATTACCACGCCCTGCGCCACACTCTCAATGATAAGGCTGATAAATCACTCTTTGCAGCGGCTTCCCAAACGTCTGACCGTCTGGACGCCTTCATAACAACTAACCTTGATATCATGCGCACGGAGACCCAGCTTCCCACGCTGATTGAGTATCTGAGCTTACCCGGTAATCAGCGCAATGGAAGTATTCAGGAGAAACAGGCCGCCGCCACTTTGCATGCGCTAAGGCGCAAGGACGAGCTTTTTATCACCTCCTATGCCCTTCTGGATCCTCAGGGGATGAACCTTATGGATACTCATCCCTCGAACATAGGACTAAACGAGTCCGACCGGGATTACTTCCGAAGTCCCAAGGAAACCGGCTGCCCTTACGTATCTTGGGTTGAGTCTTCTTCGCTGTCGGAAGAAGCAAACCTTTACTTCAGCCATCCCATATACGGCAGGACCAATGAACTCATTGGCGTCCTTCGAGCTCAATTTAGTGCGGCCGTACTCCAGTTATTGACTTCCGCCACCCAGGGAATGGCCGGTGAACAGTCCTTTGCGGTCTTACTGGACGAATATCACATCCGCCTGGCGCATTCGATTGCTCCGGAACTGAATTTCAAATCCATTGTCCCTCTTGATCCGCAAGTGGTAGCAAGACTGCAAACAGCAAGGCGTTTGCCTGTAAAGCCGGTCGAAGAGGTATCCACGGATTTGCCCTCTTTTGAACAGGGATTGACCAATGCAGGAACGGACAAGCCATATTTTGCTACTCAACTTACGGCAAGCGGAGACCAACTGCATTCGGCTGCTGTCGTTCGAACAAAGAGCCGACCATGGTTTGTCGTTTTCATGCAGCCCCAGGATGTCTTTCTCAAGCCCATCAAGACCCAGACGCGAGACATGCTCATTTTGGCAATTGTTATCGTCGCAATAGCAGTCATTGCCGCCATCTCTTTCGCGCAGTTTCTTTCTGACCCCGTCACCCGCCTGACCACTATCGCCTCGAAAATTGCTTCAGGTAAACTGGATCAAGATATTGACACCGGTCGCACGGATGAACTTGGACAACTGGCTAAGAGTTTTTCTTATATGCAGGATTCGATTCGAGACAAAATTGCAGAGCTGAATGATGAAATAGATAAAAGAAAACAGGCCGAAGAGGCGCTGCAAAAGGCCCACGACGAGCTGGAGATCCAGGTAGGGGACAGGACGGCTGAGCTTCAAGCTATCAACAGAGAACTGGAAGCCTTTTCCTATTCAGTCTCCCATGACCTCAGGGCCCCTCTGCGAGCTATCGACGGTTTTTCCCAGATACTGCTTGAAGACTATCCGGATGCCCTGGACGAACAGGGAAAGCACTACCTTGAGCGAGTAAGAGCGGGTTCAGAGAATATGGGTCAATTGATAGATGACCTGCTGAGTCTTTCCCGAATAGGGCGCCAGACAATTACCAAGAAAACTATTAACCTGGAGACCATTGCCGAAAAGACCTACAAATCGCTGGAAGATGAATCCAAGGACCGTAAGGTAAACTTTATTGTTCAGCAGTGTCCACAGGTTCTTGTTGACCCGAATTTTATGCAAATCGTTTTTGTGAACCTGCTTTCAAACGCCTTGAAATTCACCAGATGCCGTGAAACAGCAGAGATCAAAGTCGGTTTCGAGATAAAAGAAAAACAGACGGTCTTTTTCGTAAAAGATAATGGAATTGGGTTTGATATGAAATATGCCGATAAGGTATTTACCCCGTTTCAGCGGTTACACCGTAGAGAAGATTACGAAGGTACAGGGGTTGGTCTGTCAATTGTTCAAAGAATAATTCACAGACATGGCGGACGGATCTGGGTGGAATCGGAGCTGGGTTCAGGCACAACGTTCTATTTTACTATGCCTGCTTAGCAAAGAGAAGACATGGGTTTTAACCCACTAGCGTAACGTAACCGTTCACGGGTTCAAAGGTTCAGGGTTCAAGGGTTAAGAGGTTCGGGGTTTACCAAAAATTTGAACCGTTGATTCGTAAGTTCTGAATGGAGAAGACATGAGAATAGAACAATAGAGCAATCAACAATCCAATGTGGTATGGCAGCGCTGAAAGCTCAAAGCTGAAAGCTCAAGGCGCGAGGTTAGTGAAGGTTAACAAAAGAAAAGCAACCCTGAACCTCTGAACCCTTGAACCCTTGAACCCCTATAGAAAGATAACACTGAACCCGTGAACGGTTACAGCGTAACTAAGTTCGTGGCTTAGCGCCTTGGTTTCTTAGTGGCTGAATAGTCTGAAAGGAGAAAGAGAATGCAACCAAAAGATGTAAGAATACTCTTGGTTGAGGATAACCCTGATGATGTTGAGTTAACATTAAGGGCATTTAGAAAGCGCAATCTTGCCAATGAGATTGTCGTTGCCAGAGATGGTGAAGAGGCACTGGCTATCCTGTTTCAAAGCGGCAAAGAAAGTCCCCGGCATCGGGTAGTTGACCTGATATTACTGGACCTGAAGCTGCCCAAGGTAGATGGGCTTGAAGTCCTTAGACAGGTCAAGAACAATCCCGAAACACAACCTATTCCAGTAATTGTTCTAACCTCATCAAAGGAGGAAAATGATCTTGCGGAAAGTTATCGCCTGGGCGCGAATAGTTATATCCGCAAGCCCGTAAATTTTGATAAGTTTACCGAGGTGGTAATGCAGTTGGATTTATACTGGCTGTTATTGAATGAAGCACCTCCAAAAAAATAGAAGGCAGATCATGGTGAAAAAAACATTAAATCTTCTAATTCTCGAAGACAATCCCGATGATGCGGAACTATCGGTAAAGGGACTTAAGCAGGAAGGTTTTGATGTAGAATGGAGCAGGGTAGATACGGAAGAAGGCTTCAGAAAAGGTATTGCCAAAGGACCTGACTTGATCATAGCAGACTACAGCTTACCTTCTTTCGATGGTATGTCTGCCCTAAGGATACAGCAGGAAATAACACCTGAAATTCCGCTGATCATAGTCTCGGGCGCAATAGGTGAGGATGTTGCTGTCGAATGTATGAGATCCGGAGCAACGGATTACGTTTTGAAAGACATGCTTCGTCGTCTGAGTCCTACAGTGAAACGTGCGCTTGAAGAAGCGGAAGCATACCGGGAACGTAAGCGAATGGAGGAGGCGCTGCGGGAGAGCGAAGGAAAATATCGTTCATTGATAGATGATGTGCTTGATACCTCTGATGTAGGAATTTTTATCCTCGACGCTGAATTCAAGGTTGTCTGGATAAACCATTCAACAGAAAAATACTTTGGTTTGAAAAGAGAAGATGTGATTGGAAAAGATAAACGACAACTCATCAGTAAGAGGATCAAAGATATTTTTGAAGATCCGGAAACCTTCAGGCAAAAAGTATTCGCGACTTATGATAACAACACATATATCGAAAATTTTGAATGCCATGTGCTTCCTGACAAAGAACGAAAAGAATACTGGCTTGAACATTGGAGCCAACCAATCCGATCGGGACTTTATAAAGGTGGTCGTATTGAACATTACTCAGACATCACCGAGCGCAAGCAGGCAGAAAAGGAACTGGCGAAGTACCGCAATCACCTCGAAGAGCTGGTTAAGGAGCGAACGCGCGATCTGGAGGCGGCCCATGAGGAACTGATCAAGCGCGAAAGGCTGTCCGTGCTCGGGCAGCTTACAGCCACTGTGAGCCACGATCTCCGCAACCCTCTGGGGGTAATTCGCTCATCGTCCTTCTATATTCAGAGAAAGCTGGGTGGCGCAGTAGACGAGAAAATTAACAAACATCTGAACAGGATCGAGAAACAAATCGATCTGTGCGATACAATCGTTGGTGATCTGCTGGAATACACACGGGGAAGGTCTTCCGAGGTAATTCATGGAAAAATCAATCCCTTGCTGGCAGAAGTGATGGAAGAGATATCAACACCTGAACAGGTGGCCCTGGTCAGCGATTTCTCTCCTGAACTTCCGATTGTCCTTTTTGACAGGGACAAAATGCGTCGTGTTGTGATCAACCTTGTCCTGAATGCGTTCAAGGCAGTTACCATGCGCCGTGATATGTGGAACGATGAAGAAGATACATATCAGCCCCTTGTGAAAGTGACCAGCTCAAAGGGCGACAACGGAATACGTGTTGAGGTTGAAGACAACGGAATCGGAATGGACGACGAGACTGCCAGGCGCGCCTTTGAACCGCTGTTTACCACGTGGGCACGCGGTACCGGACTGGGGCTTGCCATTGTCAAAAAGATCGTTGAGGAACACAGTGGCTCAGTCTCGCTTGAGAGCATTCCAGACCATGGGACAAAGGTCACCGTGAGAATTAAGAGTGAAGAATTAAGAATTAAGAGTTAATGAATAAGAATTGGAAATTGGAAATTGGAAAAATACAAAAAAGTAGATGTGTTACCTAATTTCTAATTTCAAATTTCCAGTTTCAACATCGGCATTCAATTCGACAATACACGCTTTTTCGAAAAAAGTGTAAATTGGTGAATGAAGGATGCCAATATCCTTAACTCTTAACTCTTCATTCTTAACTCTTAACTAATATGCTAACCGTTCACGGGTTCAAAGGTTCAGAGTTCAAGGGTTAAGATATTCGGGGTTTACCGAAAATTTGAGCGGTTGATTCGTGAATTTTGAATGGAGAAGGCGTGAGAATAGAAAAACAACCTTGAACCCTGAACCCGTGAACGGTTACCTAATATGCAAGTACCATCACGTAAAAATAATAAACGGTTTTCAAAATGGTTATATGTTCCGGTTATAGCCATTACCGTGGCTGCTATAGCTGTGACAATTCTTATTGGCAAGAGGAATCATAGTGAAATAATATGCTTTGCTACTGAGCAATTCACCCAGCAGCAATTGATATTGTCTCGCTCGGCTGCAACAGGAATTAAGGATTTCATTAACCGTGTTGATAATGACTTGCACGCATTGTCAGATCTCCCGGTTGTGCAGGGGATGCAACCCACAACAGTCGAGTATATGGAGCTTTTTTATAAAGGGACTCCGATCCGAACATCATCACGAATGCTGGATAAAAACGGCATCCTGCGCTTCATATACCCCCAAGAGGGCTGGCGCAAAGATCTGATAGGACGGGACTACAGCCAGGATAGTTACTTCAAAAAAGCTAAAGAGACTGGAGATGTTGTCATCTCCGGCTTGATAATAAATGAGGCTGGAGAAAGACGTATCATGTTGGCAAGGCCGGTCTACATTGCCGCAAATGGGGCCAGAGAATTCAACGGCGTCATAGCGTGTTCTATTGATCCGGGCATACTGGCCATTCTGTATGTATCTCCTGTCGTATCAGGTAAGACCGGCTATGCCTGGATGCTTAACGAAGATGGTTTCTTTCTGGCCCATCCTAAAGAGGCATTCATAGGTAGAGATGCCTTCAGTGTTCGGGGAAAAAATAATCCTGAGCTTTCCTATGATTCAATAAACCAGATCCAGCGGCAGATGATGGCCGGTGAGGAAGGGGTGGGCCTCTACGTATCCGGGTGCCAAGGGGAAGAGAAAGGTAAGATTGAAAAGGTTGTTGTGTATACACCTATCCACGTTTTTGACAAAGTCTGGTCCATGGCAGTATGCGCGCCGGTTGACGAGGTGCAAGTAATTACAAAAAACGTGTTGCGAAATGACCTATACACGTTGGGTTTTGTTGTTCTTATCGTGACAGCCGCAGGTGTTTTCTTTTCCATTGCCCTTTATCGCTGGGGAAGCTCTTTAGCGCAAGAGATAGAAGTGCGCGAGCAGGCAGAGGAGGCTTTGCGGGAAAGCGAGGAGCGATTCCGGACGATTTTCGATTCGATCAATGATGCCGTCTTCATCCATGACATAGAGACCGGAGCAATCCTTAACGTCAACAACACGGCGTGTGACATGTACGGGTATACCCGCGAGGAACTCCTCAGACTCGACGTTCAAACCATAAGCATGGACGAAGCACCGTACACCCAGCAAGATGCCATCGAGTGGATAAAGAAGGCAGCGGCAGGGAAGCCCCAGGTCTTCGAATGGATGGGGAAGCACAAATCCGGACGTCTGTTCTGGGAGGAAGTAAGTATGAGAAGCGCAGTCGTTGGGGAGTGTGAACGTCTGCTGGTGGTTATGCGTGACATCACAGAGCGCAAGCGTGCAGAGGAGGAACTGGCAAAGTACAGCGATCACCTGGAAGAGCTGGTCAAGGAACGAACGCGCGAACTGGAGGCCGCCCATGAGGAACTGATCAAGCGCGAAAGGCTGTCCGTGCTCGGGCAGCTTACAGCCACTGTGAGCCACGATCTCCGCAACCCTCTGGGGGTAATTCGCTCATCGTCCTTCTATCTTCAGAGGAAGTTAGGCGGCAAAGATGAGAAGGCTGACAAGCATCTAAGCAGAATCGAGAATCAGGTGACCCTGTGCGATTCAATCGTCGGCGATTTGCTGGAATACACACGGGGAAGGCATTCCGAGGTAATTCTGGGAGAAATCAATCCATTGCTGAAAGAAGTCCTGGAAGAGATAACAACACCTGAACATGTGGTCCTGTCTAGCGAACTCTCTCCTGAACTCCCAATGGTCTTTCTTGACAGAGACAAAATGCGTCGTGTCATGATCAATCTTATCCGAAATGCATTCCAGGCAGTTTCCATGCGCCGTGACATGTTGAACGATGAAGAAGGCCCGTATCAGCCCTTTGTAAAGTTGACCAGTTCAGCAGCCGATAACGGAATACGTATTGAGGTTGAGGACAACGGAATAGGAATGGACGATGAGACTGCCAGCCGTGCCTTTGAAACGCTGTTCACCAGGTGGGCACGCGGCACCGGACTGGGGCTTGCCATTGTCAAAAAAATCGTTGAGGAACACGGTGGCTCAGTATCGCTTGACAGCATCCCAGACCATGGGACAAAGGTTACCGTGAGAATTAAGAATTAAGAATTAATAGTTAAGAGTTAAGAGCAAATGAGAGAGTGGGGGGGACCTGAACCCATGAACGGTTACGATGTTTTTAACTCTTAACTCTTCATTCTTAATTCTTAACTAATTAAAGACGCGAGATTATAATGACAACAAAACTAGCAACTGGTTTGAGTAGCGGAAAGGATAGCGCTGTTATAGCTACAGAAGCCGTGCTGCAGGCTAAAAAGAAGCTTGGAGAAAATCGAGTTGACCTGAGTATAGTTTACTCATCCAGCCTGTATGACCACAGGTTAGTTGTAGATGCAGTGAGAAAGGCTACCAATAACGCACCTTTAATTGGAGCTTCTACAGCAGGCGAGTTTACTGAGGAAGGGGTTGAAAAGGGAAGTATAGCAGTGGGCTTACTTTGCTCAGATGACATTAAAATTTTCACTGCTATGGCTAAAGGTGTAAAGCAAGACCCGGAAGCAGCAACAAGAGAAGTTGTAGCGAATCTACCAAATAACGTAGATGGCTATCCCCACTTAACTGCTATTCTCCTGATTGATGGTTTGTCTGGTGCAGGAGAAGAAGTTGCCTTATTAGCTTCCTATCTGTTCGGCAGGGAACTGAAGATAGTCGGAGGAATGGCAGGTGACGATTTCAAGATGGAGAAAACCTGTGTGTTTTCTGATGACAAGGTGTGCACCAACGCACTTAGTGTCTGCCTCCTTGCCTCAAAAATGCCTTTATTTACCAGTGTAAAACACGGGCATATCCCTTCTGGCAGAGCATTAAAAGCAACCAGGACTAAGGGTAATGTGCTTTATGAGATAAATGACAGACCGGCATGGGAGCTATGGAAGGAAGAAACAGCAGAAGTTGCACGAAAAAGAGGTATAGACGTAGAAAAAATTAAAATACCTGCAGATATTGCGCAGTTTTTTACTAATTACATACTTGGTTTAGCTACTGAAAAAGAAGATCAATATAAGCTAAGATGGCCCATGGGTATAAACAAGGATGGCTCTCTAAATTTTACCTGCGGTATTACCGAGGGAACTGTTTTTCGCATTATGGACGGCAGTGATCTGGAAAAGCAAATCAGTGCCTCTGAGAAAGCTGTCATGATAGCAAGACAATCTGCAGAAAATGCAGGCTATTCAGAATTTGCAGGTATCCTCGTATTCGACTGCGCGGTGAGGCAGTTAATGCTGAAAGATAGATTCTCCGAGAGTGTGGACCGTTTTAAGAAGGTCCTACCTGGTGTTCCTTTGCTGGGCTGGGAGACTTACGGTGAAATTCGACTGGAGCCCGGACATTTCAGTGGTTTTCATAATACCAGTTCTGTGGTTTTACTCTTGCCTAAAGATGATACTGTATAGAATAAATACGATATGAAAATAAAGAAAAATTATTTAATAAATACCTATGCGCAGAGTATCGGTATAGAGACAGCTAAGGAACTCATAGCTGATAAAGTAAGAGTCGCAGCATTAGAAGATAGTGGGAGCTACAGTGGAGAAGAAATAGTTAGGATATGTGGGGAATTAGAAAAGGAAGGCGGGTTAATCCGAATAATCGCACAATCTTTTTTAATTCAACTTGAGCATAAGAAATCAGAGGAGCAGACATTGCTCCTCGACAACATAGATACCCAGATATGGTATCTGACAGATATATATACTTATGGCGCTGTAAACAAAGCCCATGCAGAATTTCTGGGCATTGAAAAGGCCGGTTTAGAAGACAGAAATTTATATGAAATAATTAGTGAAGAAGAAGCCGAGCATTTTGTTGGCGGTAACAGGGAAGTATTTGAGGAAAAAAGACAAATTTACACTGAGGAGACGTTTAAGAATAGTAAAGGGGAAACACGTTTACTTTCCATCACAAGGACGCCGAAACTGGACCATAATGGAAATGTCGAATATGTGATCTGTGCAGCACAAGACATCACGGAACGCAAAAAGGCTGAAGAGCGCATCAAACACCTTAACAGCGTGCTCAAAGCCATCCGGAATGTCAACCAGCTAATCATTGTGGAGAAGGACAGAGACCTTCTGCTCCAGAAAGCCTGCGATACCCTGATAGAGACACGGGGGTATGATGCTGCCTGGCTCGGATATTTGCAGGGTGGCGAAACCTTTGCCTCGGTCAAGGGTTCAGGTTTAGGAGAAGATACCCATTATTTCTGCGAAAATGTAATGCACAACGATTGCCCTCCCTGCATCAAAAACGCACTTGCTCATAAGGAACCTTTCGTAGTCATAGATAGATCTGTGATATGTGATGATTGCTTCTTCAAAAATACCTGCACAGGCAAAGAGGCAGTAATTATCCGTGTCGAGCATGCCGGCAGGCTTTTCGGACTGCTTGCCGTTTTGGTTTCATCTGATGTCACAATCGACGAGGAGGAGAAGGGGCTCTTAACTGAGGTTGCCGGTGACGTAGCTTTTGCTCTTCACAGCAAGGAGTTGGAAGAGGCACATAAGCAGGCCGAAAAGGAACTGGCAAAGCACAGGGATCACCTTGAAGAGCTGGTCAAGGAGCGAACGCGCGATCTGGAGGTTGCCCAGAAGGAATTGATCAAGCGCGAAAGGTTGTCAGTGCTCGGGCAGCTTACAGCTACGGTTAGCCATGAGATCCGCAATCCTTTGGGTGTGATCCGTTCATCGGCCTTTTATCTTCAACGAAAATTAGGCCATGTCGATGAAAAAATTACCAAGCATCTGAACAGGGTCGAGAAACAGGTCGATCTGTGTGATTCAATCGTGGATGAGCTGCTGGAATACACACGGGGACGCCATTCCGAGGTACTTCAGGGGGAAATCAATCCCTGGCTTGAACAAGTGCTGGAAGAGATAACAACACCTGAACAAGTGACCCTGGTTAGCGAACTCTCTCCTGATCTCCCTATGGTCCATTTTGACATGGATAAAATGCATCGTGTTGTATTCAACCTGGTAAATAATGCACTCCAGGCAGTTACCATACGTCATGACAGGCTGAACGAAGATGAAGGCTCATATCAACCCAAACTAAAGGTATCTACTTCATTTGCCGATAACGGAATACATATAGAAGTTGAGGACAACGGAATCGGAATGGATGACAAGACTGTCATGCGTGCTTTTGAACCGCTGTTTACTACGTCGGCACGCGGAACCGGACTGGGGCTTGCCATTGTTCGGAAGATAGTTGAGGAACACGGCGGCCATGTCTCCCTGGACAGCATACCAAACCGTGGGACAAAGGTGACCCTCGTGATCCCGGCAGGGACATAGTTAGTGTCTGAACGGAAAGGCCGTTCAGACACAATTTCGAATTCTAAATTTTGAATTTTGACTTAGCGCCCTTCGGGCGGACTTCTCTGACAGGATCAACAGGATTTACAGGATTTCTTAATATTTTTTATCCTGACAATCCTGTTGATCCTGTCCAAAAATGGAAATTCCTATACTATTGAATTAAAAAAGGAAATAACCTTAAAAGGAACTACCCATGAATGGCCGAATACTACTGGTTGACGATAACGAGGATTTTCTGGACAGCACTAAAGATGTATTGGATAACGAAGGTTACGATGTCGTCACGGCCACCAGTGGCGAGGAAGCCATCGAGCTGGCCGGTACCCAGACCTTTGATGTTATACTCATGGATATAAAGATGCCCGGGATGAATGGTGTGGAAAGCTTCGTTGAGATGAAAAGGCGTAATCCTAAGGTCAAGGTCATCATGGTTACGGCATACAGCGTGGAGGACCTGATCCGGCAGGCGCTGAATGAGGGCGTATTCGCTGTCTTGAGCAAGCCCCTTGACATAGACGGTCTGTTTCACATGCTCGAGGATGTGAAAGGGGATGGAAAGGGCGGCTTGGTTCTGGTAGTGGACGACGACAAGGAAATTTGTAACAACTTCGTGGATATTCTGAGCGAACGGGGTTATGAGGTTAGCGCGGCGTACGATGGCGAAGAGGCTGTTACAAAAGCAGAAGCCAACATGTTTGATATCCTCTTGCTTGATATGAACTTACCACTCCTGAACGGCCTGGAAGTCTATCGCCGCATAAAAACAATGCAGCCGAATATAGTCGCTATCATCGTCAGCGGCTGTGCGCAGGTAATGGATTCACTCATTATGCAGGCCCTGAACGAAAACGCGTATACCTTCCTGAGAAAGCCGGTCCATATGGGACAGTTGTTGGGCCTGGTTGAAGGCATATGCTCAGGCCTACGAAACAATACCTACCACAAACCCGGAGGTGGCCTGCCATGATTGCCAATACGATTCTTATTGTCGATGATGATGGTGATCTGCGCGACAACCTGACGGACATTCTTCAGGATGAAGGCTATGAACCGCTTACCGCCTCTACATGCGCCGAAGGATTGAAACTGGCGAGCGAACGAAGACCACAGGCAGCGCTCCTGGACGTAAGATTACCAGACGGTTCGGGTACGGAACTGTTGACCCAACTGAAACAAACAAACCCTGATTGCTTCTGTATCATGATAACAGGGTATCCGGACCTGAATTCCGCTGTGGCTGCGCTGGAAAAGGGGGCGTTTCAATATGTGCGAAAGCCTGTCCAGCCGACTAAATTATTGAGACTTTTAGAAGACGTCTTTGAAACAATCAGCCTCCGGGAAAGGGAACAACAGGCTAAGGAGGCATTGCGGAAAAGAAACGAGGAACTGGAGGGAATCAACAAACGGCTTAATATGATCGTCACTTCGGCGAAAAGGCTTGCGAGTAGTTCACGTTTAAAGGGATTTGGTCCGCTCCTTGAGATCGGTCCGCTCCTTTTAAGAGAATTTGCCAAGAACCTGTCAGCCGAGGGTGGAAGCCTCTATATGTGTAAACAAGACTCCATGGTCCTTGTTGATTCACTCGGCCCCCGGCATGCGCCTTCCACAATCCCCTTCCCTTTGAGAAAAGACAGTGTCTTCGAACGCATAATAACTACATGCGAACCGATTTTCATGGAAAATATCAATGAAGAAAGCGACATAATCTCAAGTGGCTGGGATGGCTACAAAGAGGGTTCGCTCCTTATATTTCCACTACTGGATGAAAATGATAAAATTTTCGGCATCATCTCCCTTCATTGCAAAACCAAGCCGCCCTTTACGCACCAAGACAGGGAGCTGGGCTTGATATTAGCCTCATACAGTTGCGAGACGATTCGCGCCTCCAGGGCATTGGATGCATTAAGAAAGAGCGAAGAACGATTCCGCATTGCAGCAGAAAGCGCAAGCCACTTAATTTACGAATGGGACATTGAAAATGGTCATCTTGAATGGTTCGGCAAAATTGATGAATATCTTGGATATAAACCGGGTGAATTGCCAAGAACCATAGAAGCATTGAAAGACATAATCCACCCTGATGACCTCGACCACGTGACGGCCTCCTTTGAAAAACACATAAAGACTCATGAGCCCTATCACGAAGAGTTCCGTGTATTGGGAAAGGATGGAGCCATACATTATTGGTGGAATCGCGGCACTGTTATTTTTGATGAGGCAGGCAACGCCTCTAAATGGATTGGTGTTCAAACAGATGTCACCGAGCAAAGGCGACTCAGAGACCAGCTTCAACAATCCCAAAAAATGGAGGCCATCGGGACCCTGGCCGGAGGCATTGCCCATGATTTCAACAACCTGCTCATGGGTATCCAGGGCCGCACCTCCTTGATGTTAATGGATATTGACTCCAGCTATCCCAACTACGGACATTTCAAGGAAATAGAGGATATAGTTAAAAGGGGGGCAGATCTTACAAAACAACTCCTGGGTTTTGCCAGAGGAGGCAAATATGAAGTCAAGCCCACTGATATGAACGATCTGATTAGCAAGAGTTCCGACATGTTTGGCCGCACCAAGAAAGAGGTAAGTGTTTATGGAAAATACCAGGAAGGCATCTGGACAGTAGAGGTAGACAAGGGTCAGATAGAACAGGTGCTTTTAAACCTATATGTGAATGCCTGGCAGGCTATGCCTGGAGGCGGAGAACTTTACCTTCGAACAGAGAACGTCACACTGGATGAAAACTATGTCAAGCCATTTCACGTAAAGCCGGGCCGTTATGTAAAAATTTCTGTAAGCGACACCGGGATCGGTATGGATAAGGCCACCTGCCATAGGATATTCGAACCATTCTTTACTACCAAGGAAATGGGCAGGGGAACGGGCTTAGGCCTTGCCTCTGCCTATGGTATTATCAAAAATCATGAAGGGGTCATCAACGTTTATAGTGAACAGGGTCAGGGAACCACCTTTAGCATTTATCTGCCTGCCTCGGATAAGGAAGTAACAGAAGAAAAGGAGATGCCCGGCGAGCTATTGAAGGGTGCTGAGACCGTGCTTTTTGTAGATGATGAAGAGATGATCCGTGAGGTCGGCGGGGCGCTTTTAGGGCAATTGGGATACAAGGTATTATCGGCCGGAAATGGGAAAGAAGCCGTAGAAGTTTACATCAACAACAAAGACAAGATTGACATAGTGATCCTCGACATGATCATGCCGGAAATGGGTGGTGGCAAAGCCTATGACAAAATGAAGGAGATCAACCACGATATTAAGGTGCTCCTTTCAAGCGGATACAGTGTAAACGGTGATGCGACCAAAATAATGAAACGCGGTTGCGATGGTTTCATTCAGAAGCCCTTTAATATGAAACAGCTTTCTAAAAGCATAAGAGAGATCCTGGACAAACAATAGCCTTGATTCCTTTCTGAAATTCCTTTACAAATCTATATGCATTGATAAATAGCTTCTTCGATCTCAAAGCAGGAGACCTCTCCGCATATGTGAGTGACCTGTTGATGATTGAATATGGTGTTTCTGATATTCGGGGTGATAGGCATTAAAAAATCAATTAGTTGCCCAAATTGGTGATAAAATTGGGTAAGTTTTCATCATTGCGTGAACTCATTGACCTTGACGAACTTCAGGCCATTCAGGATAATTTTGCAAAAACCGCTGGTATTTCTTCGATAATTTTTTCGCCGGATGGTGAACCTTTGACCCGGTTCAGCGACCCCACCAGTTTCTGTGCTTTAATCCAATCAACAAAAGAAGGAAAACGTCGTTGTTTTCAATCATTTTTGGAGATGGGCCGCAAGGCACTTGAGTTAAAAAAACCAAGGATTCAATATTGCTTTGCCTGTGGTGGTCATTTTGTAGCACCGATTATCATCAACGGTATTCACAAAGGAACCATGTTCGGCGGTCAATTTATAGCAAAGGCGTTCTCTCCTGAGCGACTAAAAAAACTCGATAAAATAGCCCAAGAGATCAACATCGATCCTGATTTACTGATTAAAGAAGCGAAGAACATGCGCTTGGTTGATGAAGATGTGGTTTGGAATTATTCAAACCTACTATTTCATATGGTGGAGTTTATTGCAAAATTTGGGAAGCAGGCAGTTGAGCTGCGCCAGGCCAAGGACACACTCCAAAAATCGCACGACAAACTGGAAGTCCGTGTGCAGAAACGCACTGCCGAACTGGCAAAAAGGAATGAACAACTGAAACAAGAAATTGCCGACCGCAAACGGGCTGAACAGCGCATCGAACACCTGAACAGCGTTCTCAAAGCCATCAAGAATCTTGATCAGTTGATTTTAGTCGTAAAGGACAGGGACGATTTGCTCCAGATAGCCTGTGATACTCTGATAGAGGCACGCCGTTACAATGCTGCGTGGCTGGGATTCTTACAGGATGCCGAAACTTTTCTTACTGTAAAGGGTTCCTGTTTTGAGGAAGATGTCTTTTCTCTCTGCGAACATATTATGCGAGGCGTTTATCCCCCTTGCATAAAAAACGCGCTCACTCTGAATGACCCGCTTGTGGTCGTTGACAAACCCTCAGTATGTGGTGACTGCTTTTTCAAAAACACATGCGCAGGCAAAGAAGCAGTAATCATCCGTGTCGAGCACGCCGGCAGACTTTTCGGACTGTTGGCTATTCTACTTGCATCCGATGTCTCAGTCGACGAAGAGGAAAAGGAACTTCTCGTGGAAGTAGCTGATGATATTGCGTTTGCTCTTCACAATATGGAGATAAAAAAGGCACATGAGCAGGCAGAGGAGATGCTGCGTCAAACAGAAAATCAGCTCCACGAGGCCCAAAAAATGGAGGCCATCGGGACCCTGGCCGGAGGCATTGCCCATGACTTCAACAACCTGCTCATGGGTATCCAGGGCCGCACGTCCTTGATGTTAATGGATTATAATTCTGACCATCCCCATTATAAACATCTCAAGGGAATAGAGGGTACGATAAACAGGGGAGCAGATCTTACCAGACAACTCCTGGGTTTTGCCAGAGGAGGCAAATATGAAGTCAAGCCCACTGATATAAACGATCTTGTCGGCAAGTGCTCAGAGATGTTTGGCCGCACCAAGAAAGAGATAAAGATTTATGGGAAATACCAGGAAGGCATCTGGACAGTAGAAATAGACCAGGGTCAGATAGAACAGGTATTGTTAAATCTTTATGTCAATGCCTGGCAGGCCATGCCCGGTGGCGGAGAGTTATACATTCAAACAGAGAACGTTACGCTTGATGCACACTATGTCAAGGCATTTCACATAGAGCCTGGCGATTATGTAAAGATATCTGTGACTGACAACGGAATCGGTATGGATGAAGCAACCTGCCAGAGAATATTCGAGCCATTCTTTACTACTAAAGGAATAGGCAAGGGGACAGGTTTAGGCCTTGCCTCTGCCTATGGTATTATTAAAAATCATAAGGGCATCATCAGCGTTAACAGTAAAAAAGATAGGGGAACCACTTTTTCCATTTATCTGCCGGTCTCAGTTAAGGAAGTAACAGAAGAAAAGAAGTTGCCCGGTGAGGTATTGAAGGGTGCGGAGACTGTACTTTTTGTAGATGATGAGGACATGATCAGTGAGGTTGGCGAGGCAATTTTAAAGGAATTGGGATACAAGGTATTATTGGCCGGAAATGGAAAAGAAGCCATTGAAGTTTACAAAAATAACAAAGACAAGATTGATATGGTAATCCTCGACATGATCATGCCGGAGATGGGTGGCGACAGAGCCTATGAAATAATAAAGGAGATCAATCCTGATGTTAAGGTGCTCCTTTCAAGCGGATACAGTGTAGAAGGTGAAGCGGCCAAAATATTGGAATATGGTTGCGATGGTTTCATACAAAAACCCTTTAACATGAAACGGCTCTCTAAAAGCATAAGAGAGGTCCTGGACAGACAACACTGATAATTGAGGGATCCTAACCCGAATAAGTCAATTAACTTGATAGTATAAGAATTTCCATTTTTTTGACAGGATCAACAGGATAAATGAAAATCATGTAAATTTTGTTCATCCTGTCAGAGAAGTCCCGCCAAAGGTGGCTAATTTAAAAATATTCTGCCACAAAAAACACGAAATTTAGAACTAATGGCCTAACAATAAAACATTATGCGGCAATTGCTGAAAAAAACATGGGTCCCCTATGTTTTTCCCTTTGTTCTGTTTTTGTTATTGACCGAGCTTGCCCGTTTTGTACCTGATTGGAGCCACGTTCTCTATATTGGCAAGGCCATGACTGTCGGGGCCTTGCTCTGGTTCTGGCGACGTGAATATGCTGCGGATATTTCTCTTAAACTTTCCTCACGTGAGTGCTTGCTGGCAGTCTTTTCCGGTCTCCTCGTCCTGATCATCTGGATTGTGCCGGAAGAGTATCTGCTGCAGTTCAGTGACCATTCCGGCTTTGACCCATTTGCCTTTGGTTGGTCATCGGCAGGTACAAAAGGATTAATTGCCGTGCGCCTGCTGGGTGCGGCGATTGTCGTGCCATTCATGGAAGAGTTGTTTTGGCGCTCTTTTCTTCTGCGTTACTTGATCAACCCGAACTTTCGCACTGTGCCTCCGGGTAGCTTTACCTGGTTTTCATTCATCAGCGTGTCTATTTTGTTCGGTCTTGAACACCATCGTATTATTGTTGGAATTATCGCAGGAGTTATTTACAACTTACTACTAATTCGGCAGAAGAAGCTGAGTAGCTGCATTCTGGCGCACGGGGTTACCAACCTGGGGCTCGGGATCTATGTTCTGATAACTGGAAGCTGGATGTTTTGGTAATTTGTAAGCATTCACAGGGCACCGCATCTGCTTTGTTGTCGGGCACTTGAAGTACAGGGAGTACGTCTGCGTACCCTCCGCCTCGCATCTGCAGCACCCTGTGAATGCTTACAATTCGGTGAGTTGCGGTAAAACGGGGTGTTGTAATCCCGTGAACGGTTATGGTAATTTGGGTTTATTTCATGATTATCCATCTTTTTTGTGCGCTGAATCTGTTACTCTTGTTCTCCTGTCTTCTGGTTTTTCGCCTGAAAACCGGCGAGCGGCGGTTTTCCCTCTCGCTGGTGCAGGCATTGCTTGGCCTGCCCCTGCTGGCCGGAGAATACATCTATCTGGCCTGTCATCCGGAACCATATGTGGTTCCAGTAGTCCTTTTTTCAGAAAGTGTCTTTGCCCTTATATGGTTTAACATGGCCCATCGGTTGCGCATGGCAACAGTTGCAACAACCGCTGAGTCCGGACTCTCTTCTTATATTGAAATTTCTGCTGGGATAGTGGTGGTTGGATTGGCCTGTTATTGCCTGGCCTGCCGCCCGGTGGTCCAAGCGGTAAACGAAATCCTGACTTTTGACCTTTATGGTCCTGTATATTTCTATTCCATTTTTATCCTGATAGCCATGCTGTTTGCCGCCTGGCGCCTGGAGCAGTTCTGGCGTGCCCTGACGCTGGCATATCGCTGGGAGTATAAATTTCTGATAGTCGGAAGCTTCCTGGTCTGCGGAACACTGTGCTGGGCGACTTCCTATCGGCTCACATACATGCGTCTTGTTCCCAACCATTTATTTCTGCTCGCTGCACTCCTGCTCCTTGCCTGGTTTTTGATGTTCTATGCAGTAGCCCGTCATCGGTTGTTAAACCGCAAGATGTTTGTGTCCCGGAAGGTAGTTTATTCCTTTGTCGCCCCATCAATATTTGCTGTATATTTATTTGTCCTTGGAATCGTCTCCCTGGTCATGCGAACCTTCGGGCTACCGCTCCCCTTTGTCCTGCGCTGGCTGTTTCTGGCTCTGGGATTGGTTGCCATCGGCATCTTCACCTGCTCCGGCAAGCTGCGTCGACGAGTGCACTTCTTTATCAGTACCCATTTTTATGTCAACAAATATGAGTATCGGGACGAGTGGCTGGCACTTTCTCATCAACTCCAGGGGGCATTGACCGAGGCCGATGTGGTGAAGGCCCTGCGCCAGGTCCTGTCTGACAGTCTCTATACGACCAATCTTATTATATGGCTTGGGGATACGGAACATGGTTATCGACCGGTTTTTCCCCATGAGAACACAAACGGTAAAGCAAATAAAAATGTTCTTGCTCCGGATAATTCTCTGGTCCGATTCCTTGGGAAACATCCTTACTTTCACCTTGAGGATAGAGAACCGGATAAGGCATGGAAGGAAATAGTGGAAAAGAAGAAGGACTTTTTGAACAATCTCAATCTGGTATTACTGACACCGCTTTTCATCGGTGACCAACTTGTCGGGTTAATCGGCATCGGGCCGGAGTTTACTGGAGGACAGTACGGCCAGGACGATTTTGATCTGTTGACAGCTCTGGGAACCCAGGCAGCTTCGGCCCTGCTGGCAGTTCGTATGGCAGAGAAACTGGCCCATGCCCGTGAGCAAGAGGCATGGGACAGACTATCAGCCTTTGTCATCCACGATGTCAAGAATGCAGCCACCATGCTCTCCCTGGTGCGGGATAACGCCCCGGATCATATCCATGATCCAGAGTTTCAGCAGGATATGCTGGGGGCCGTTGATGATGCACTCAAGCGGATGGCCAAGGTACAGGATCGCTTGAGCATGCTCAAAGGGGAGAGCACTCCAATATGGGAGGAATTGGAACTCTGTGGGTTTCTGAAGGACCGCTGCCAACAACTGGGAAAGAAGTTAGGTACATTGAAAATCGGTCTCGACTGTCGGGGCGAAATCCAGATACATACCGATCCGGAACTTCTATTCAGTATCCTGGAAAACCTGCTGCTTAATGTCCTGGAGGCAGGCGGTGATGGAATAAAGGTACAGATAAGGGCAAACAAGAACAGCGATCACGGGCAGGCGATCATAGAGATAATTGACAACGGTCCGGGGATCCCTGAAGAGTTATTGCCCGATGCCCTTTTTGAGCCCTTTAAGACCAGTAAACCCAAGGGCAGTGGTATCGGCCTCTGGCAGGTAAGGCGGCTCGTGGCAAGCCTCAAAGGAACCATATCAGCAGAGAATGTGGCTGATGGAGGAGCCCGGTTTGTGGTGAGATTGCCGTTATCAGCAAGTGTCGGAAAATTTAACAGGAAGTCTGGGGAGTTATGATTGTTGATTGCTCTTGCGAGCTACCTCCATAATTCACTAATCAACGGTTCAGACCTGCCTGTGCCGGAGTCACGGCAGACAGGTTTTCGGTGAACCCTGAACCTCTGAACCTTTCAACCCTGAACGGTTACAAAACCTGTAAAGCATCTCGACACCTCTTTTAGTAAAATTTTCAATAAAAACCCCCCCCGTTTTTTAAATTTTTACTCTTTTATCCATAATTACAGCATATTAGATGATTTTGTGACGAAAAAAGCTTGGCTTTTTTATCGCAAAATACTGTCGGATTATTTTACACAGGTGGAGTTTGTGGGAGCCGTGGTTCTAAAAAATATGTGGAAATTCAACAAGTTAGAAATGTGGCACTATTGTTGCTTATATAGTTTACATTAATTCGAAATACTGGATCTAAATAAAGTAAAAAAGGGATATGAAAATGAAAAAGTTTTTGGTGTTTTTATGTGCAATTGCACTGGTTTTTAATATGGCCGGAAACGCAAGTGCTATCCCGATTAACTTTGACGTCGCCGGCGACCCTAACTCTTCAGTAACGCTCGACAATATAAGTACACTTGGATGGACTTCGATATCGGCTGGCATCGTAACTGGTCTGGATGGCGAGATGTTCTTATTAGATGACGGCGAAAGCTACACATTTGATTTTTTTGAAGTCATAGTGGAGGGACTAGGTTTGGGCAGCGCTGACATTGAAGCGACATTAGCATTTGAGAAACCTTCCGGCTTGGCAGTAACTGGTACAGGTACTGGCGGTTGGTTTACCGTCTTCGGTATTATTTCAGGGGGTTATCTAACCTGGGCAGATATGCCTCAGACGCTCACACTATCCGATGGTGATTACTTCGATGTTGATTTTGAAGACGTATTAATAGCGGGCCTTGGTGACACAACTACCGTCTCCGCTACTGTTACTGCTCATGCCGCCCCTGTCCCCGAACCCGCTACCATATTGCTCTTAGGCACCGGCCTCCTTGGTATGGTCACCTTTGGCCGCAAGAGGCTTAATAAGAAAGCTTAACAAACATCATCACGACATAAAAATACATTCTCCAAAAAATCCCCCGGTCGGTCCCCCCGGTTTCTCCGGGGGATTTTTTTTGCTTATACTTCCACCAAATCCCTGATCCTGTCATCAGGCGAAAAGCTTTGGCAGTTAGGCATACATTCACCGCCCACTCGCTACGCTCGTTCGAGACACGGAGCACACAGAGAGAAAATCAACAGGTGCCGACTACCTGATTCCCTTGCGACGACTCTTTGTAATCCACCGTACCAGTCAACGCTGAATCATATATTAGACGAGACCATTCAACGCTTTGGAGTAATAAATAGTGCCTGATTTTAGTAGGTTGGGTTGAGGTACGAAACCCAACATAACCTTATCGGTTACCTTTTCAATGATCTCAAAATACATTATCGAATATGCTATCAACAACTAGTGTGAAACTCAACTGCGGCCTAATACAGTCCGTTGAAATTTCCTCTGAAGTCCCTCGATAACCGGATAGCAAATCTGGTTTTTTACTTATCCTGGTAATCCTGTTCATCCTGTCTCAAAAATGGAAATTCCTATACTATGGACTTATCCTATGCTTTTTAAGGAGGTCATGCAGGGTGGGCCGGCTGGTATCAAGAAGCTTTGCTGCCTGGCTGATGTTGTTGCCGGTAAGTGCCAAGGCCCTGCGGATAGTATTGATCTCCGCTGCTTCCCGGGTACTTTTCAGTGTGGGCAGTTTTTGTTCCTCCTGCTCTAAAGAAGCGTCTTCCAGCCCCAGGTCGGCGGGGTCAATGACTCGGCTCGTTGTAGTGCTCAATGCCCGGCGGATGCGGTTTTGGAGTTCACGGACATTGCCTGGCCATGTATGTGCAGTCAGGGCGGCAATAGCTGCCGGTGAAAGTGTTATCTGCCCCCGGTGCAGTTTTTGATTCTCTGCCTGAAGAAAGTGATGTGCCAGGAGCAGGATGTCTTCACCTCTTTTCTTCAAACCGGGGATCCATAAAGGAACGACGTTCAGGCGGTAGAAGAGGTCTTCGCGGAAGCTTCCCTGTTTAACTGCATCCTCCAAATTGACATTGGTGGCTGCAATGATGCGGACATCCAATGTGATTGTCTTTGTTCCCCCTAACCGTTCGACAGTACCCTCCTGGAGGAACCTCAATATTTTTACCTGGAGGGCCAGGGGCAGTTCACTGATCTCGTCGAGAAAGATCGTTCCCTTGTTAGCCTGCTCAAATCTGCCGATTTTTCGACCTGCCGCCCCGGTAAATGCGCCCTTTTCGTGGCCGAAAAGCTCACTTTCGAGCAGATTTTCAGGGATCGCCCCGCAGTTAATGATCACCAAGGGCTTTTTGGCCCTTTGGCTCAGGCTATGGATGGCCTTGGCTGCCATCTCCTTGCCTGTACCGCTGTCTCCAGCTATGAGGACAGGGTAATCGGTTTCACTCACCTGTCTGATGCGCTCAAACAATTTGCCCATGACCGGGGAGACACCAAGCATGCCGCAGAAAGTGCCGGTTTGACTGGTTTGATTCTGCAGCCTACGGTTAGCCTTTTCCAATTCATGGATTCTGAAAGTGCGGGAAAGGATAATATTTAATATTTTTAAATCGATTGGTTTGGCGCAAAAATCGGCTGCTCCGAGGGCAATGGCCTGGACGGCGTTTCCCTTTTCGGCATTGCCGGTGATAACTATCACCTTTGTATAGGGGGCAAAAGAAGATATTTCTTCCAGGAGCTTAAAACCCTGCTGAGGGGTGTCAGGATATGGAGGCAGGCCCAGATCCATGGTAGCTACAGGAAAGGCGCCGGAGGCCAGCAGTGATCTGGCCTCATCAGCTTCAGAAGCAATGGTTACTTCATATTCCTTTCCAAGGCCCCACTTAAGCTGCTTGGCCACGGAAATCTCATCTTCAATAACTAAAAGCCTTTTTTTATTCATTGTTAAAACAACTTGTTAAAACAAATTTAGGTAACTTCTCAATAAGTCCGGGCAACTAAAAAAATACTATAAAATCAACAGGTTGCAGGACATAAAAATGAAGTTTTTTGTTTTGAAAATCACTTTACACTATGCTGTCAAATAACAATATCCTGTGATATCAATAAGTTACTGATATCACTATCTTTACGGAGTGACATTTGAGGCCCAATTCTCTGTATATAACCTATTGAAATCATTGACTGCCCGGACTTATTGAGAAGTTACAAATTTAGGGATTGAGGAATTAAAGGATTAGAGGTATTTATTGATTTCAATCCCTCAATTCCTCAATCCCTAAATTATCCTTAACAGCACTTGCCCTCAGGACATAAAACCTTTAATAATCTATATATCGAACATTAGACGTTTTTCTATAAGGAAAATTTCTAAAAAATCACTCTAGTGGAGGGTAAACATTATGGCGAATAAGACCAAGGCAGGCAAAAAGGGAGGAAATGCGGGCAAGGGACAAAAAAAGCAGATCGGCGGGGCCATTGTTGCCATAGTAACTCCCTTGAAGGATGGGAAACTGGATGAGGAAGCCCTTAAGGCCCTTATAGAATGGAACATAAAGGCCGGGACTAATTGTATAGTACCCTGCGGCACCACTGGTGAGTCAGCCACCCTCAGCCACGAAGAGCACATGAGAGTAGTGGAAATCACCATAGAGACCGTAAAGGGGCGCGTACCGGTAATCGCAGGATCAGGCTCCAACTCCACTGCAGAGACCATCATGCTCACCAAGCATGCGAAGAATGCCGGTGCAGATGCGGCCCTGGTGATTACACCCTATTACAACAAACCCAGCCAGGAGGGATTATACCAGCACTTTATGGCCGTAGCGGATGAATGCAAGTTCCCCATGGTCCTTTATAACGTACCCGGACGTACAGGGGTGAACATGCTCCCCGAAACAGTGGCACGCTGCGCCAAAAATAGATACGTTATTGGGATCAAGGAGGCTACCGGCAGCCTGAAGCAAGTAACAGATGTAATCAGGTTATGTCCTAAAAATTTCATAGTGCTCTCAGGAGACGACTTTACTGCCTTTCCCATCATGGCCATTGGAGGCAAGGGTGTCATCTCGGTTGCATCTAACGTAGTGCCAAAGGAAATGGCTACTATGATAAACGCGTTTGAAAAGGGTAACCTCACAAAGGCACGGCAGTTACATTTAAAACTTTTTCCGCTGTTTGATGCCCTTTTTTATGAGACAAATCCCGTTCCGGCCAAGACCGCCCTTGCAATGATGGGCAAGATTCCAACAGATGAGGTTCGTCTTCCCCTGGCCTCAATGAGTGAGGCCAATAAGAAGCGGCTGGAAGGGGTTCTGAAAGACATCAAACTGATCAAGTAAGATAAGCTGTTAAGCTCATAGTATAGGAATTTCCATTTTTTTGACAGGATCAACAGGATCAACAGGATAAATGAAAATCATGTAAATCTTGTTCATCCTGTCAGAGAAGTCCCGCCGAAGGCGGCTAATTTATAGGAGGGGATATGGTCCGAGCCATAGTAGCCGGTGCGGGTGGCCGTATGGGCGGTCGCATCATAAATATGATTCATAAGACTGAAGGTATCACTCTGAACGCAGCATTTGAACACCCGGACAGCCCTGCTGTCGGGCAGGATGCCGGGGCTGTTGCGGGACTCGAATCGTTGGGAGTGACCGTGGCAGACAGCCTTGATTCCGTGATAGATCAGGGAGATGTCGTCATAGATTTTACTATTAGCGAAGCCAGCCTGAAGCACTCCCGCATCGCGGCGTCTCACAAAAGACCAATAGTTATAGGCACCACGGGATTGGCAAAGGATGAGCTTGACGAGATAGGACAACTGGCAAAGGATTTCCCCTGTGTACTCGCACCCAATATGAGTGTAGGGATCAATCTTCTTTACAAGCTTGTTGACACCGCAGCCAAGGTCCTTGGTGATGACTATGATGTTGAAATTGTAGAGGCACATCACAGAATGAAAAAAGATGCCCCAAGCGGCACGGCCCTTCAGTTGGGCAGGGTCATCGCCGCTTCCCTCGGCAGGGATTTCGACAAGGTAGGTCTATTCGAGAGGCATGGGTTCATTGGTGAGCGGAGCAAAAAGGAAATTGGTATCCAGACCCTTCGAGCCGGAGACATAGTCGGCGAGCACACAGTGCTTTTCGGCGGCATAGGTGAACGTATTGAGATCGTGCATAAGGCCTCAAGCCGGGACACCTTTGCAAAAGGAGCAGTGAGAGCGGCCCTCTGGATCGTCGAGCAGCCCGCAGGGTTCTATGATATGCAGGATGTGCTGGGGCTCAAGTAATTATTTTTGTAAGCGTTCACAGGGCACCGCATCTGCTTTGTTGCCGGGTACTTGAAGTACAGGGAGTACGTCTGCGTACCCGTACGCCTCGCATCTGCAGCACCCTGTAAACGCTTACAGTTCGGTGGGTTAATGACGAATTGAGGTCTTCTTCATGGTTTTTATAAAATCTAAGAGATTACAACAGCTTCCACCATATCTTTTCGTGGAACTTGACCGAATGAAGGCCAAGGCCCTGAAAAAAGGTGTAGATGTTATTGATTTGGGAATCGGTGATCCTGATCTTCCCACACCCAAGTTTATTGTGGAACGGATGATAGCTGCTATTCAGAAGGCGCGCTATCACAGTTATCCCTCATCTTCCGGTATGCTTGCCTTCCGGAAGGCAGCGGCCGGCTGGTACAAAAAGAGGTTTGACCTGTCCTTTGATCCTGTCAACGAGGTAGCTGCCCTTATAGGATCAAAGGAGGCGATAGCGCACTTTCCTCTCGCCTTTGTAGGGCCCGGTGATGTAGTACTGGTCCCTACACCGGGGTATCCTGTTTATAATATCGGCACATTATTTAGTGGCGGTGAGACCTACTATCTGCCGTTAATTGCTGAAAACGACTTTCTGCCGGATCTTGATTCAATACCGGGTGATATCCTTAAAAGGGCAAAAATCCTGTGGATCAATTATCCGAATAATCCCACTGCTGCAGTTGCCCCGCCGGAGTTCTTCGCCGGGGTTGTGGACTTTGCAAAGCAAAACAACATTATCGTGTGTCACGACAATGCTTACAGCGAAATGACATACGACGGATACATTGCCCCGAGCTTCCTCGACGCCCCTGGTGCCAGGGACATAGGACTGGAATTTCATTCACTGTCAAAGACCTACAACATGACTGGCTGGCGCATAGGATTTGCCGTGGGAAACCCGGACCTGATCGGTGCGCTGACACAGATAAAGTCCAATGTAGACTCCGGGCAATTTGAGGCCATTCAAGAGGCCGGCATTGCAGCTCTTGAAAGTGACCAATCCTGTGTCCGTGAAATGCAGGAAATATATTCCGAGCGCAGGGACATGCTGGTCTCAGGCCTTCGAGACCTGGGCCTTGACACCCCTTTTCCCAAAGCCACGTTTTATATCTGGACTCCGGTGCCTCAGGGTTATACATCTCAGGATTTCAGCACACTACTCCTTGAAAAGGCCGGGATAGTATGCACTCCAGGAAACGGCTTTGGCGATTCCGGTGAAGGTTATGTGCGCATGGCACTGACTGTATCAAAGGAGCGTATGGGAGAAGTTATTGAGAGGCTCAGGAAAATTCTTTAATGAAATTGGAGAAAACGGCCTACATTGGCCTGGGAGCCAATCTTGGAAATAGGATTGAAAACTGTGTTAAGGCCCTTGGTCTTTTGTCCGCCCATCCCGAGATAGAGGTGTTACGCTGCTCACAATGGTATGAGACCGAGCCTGTGGACATAAATACATCCCAATGGTTCATAAATGCCGTGGCGGAAATAATTACAGCCCTGGGTCCGGAAGACTTGGTTTCCAACCTGCTGGCAATCGAAAAGGCCTTGGGTCGAGACCGCTTGGGAACAAAAGACAGGTCCATTGACCTGGATCTGCTCTTCATGGAAGGAGTGCACATCCAGACATCCAATCACCAAATTACCAAATTACCAAATCACCAAATCCACATCCCCCATCCGCGTCTTTCCACCAGGCGGTTCGTATTGGCCCCGTGGGCTGAGCTTGCCCCGGATCTCTTGCTTGCACCATGGAGTAAAACCGTTTCGGAGCTCCTGGCCGAACTTCCTGAAGACGGCCCGGAAGTCAGAAAATTGAACCACAAAGAAACACAGGAGGGCTACTAGCCCATGGTGCGCTTTATCTTGTTTTTCGCCATCTTCCTGGCACTCTGCTATGTTATAAAGGGTTTTTTGAAAGGCCTCAAATTACGAAAGGTTTTGAAAACCGGTTCAAAACAGGCCGGTGAGCAGCCACCCCCCATAACAGACGAACTGGTACAAGATCCGGTATGCGGCGTCTATTGCCCTAAAAGGGATGCCTTATCCCTTAATCAACAAGGAAAGACCTATTACTTCTGCAGCGACAAGTGCAGACAGGAGTTTAGGGATCAAAAAAATAACCTGTAATACCAACTAAAGATGAACGTCGAACATCTTTTTATCCATTCATCTTTTCACCCGAGGCAAAAACAACTTAGCGCTTATGGCTTATGGTCACTCATCCCCCACTTCCCTATTATCTCCAATACCAACTCTGCGGTAGCCACCATGTCATCCAGGCTGATATGTTCTGAGGTGGTGTGGACATTCTGCATGCCGATTCCCATAACCACTGTAGCAAGGCCTTTGGCGTTGAAAATATTGGCATCGCTTCCCCCTCCGGTCATATCCAGTCTGAGCTTTCTTCCAAGCCCCTTTGCCGCTTTCGCAGCAGTGGTAATCAGGGGATGTTTTTCAGAGACCGACATCAGGGGATAGTCGTCGATAACCTCTGTCTTAATCAAGGGTAGCCCGGAATTTTCCACCGGCTTAAAATCCAGGGCGATTCTATGAAAAGTCCCAAGGACCTGTTCCTGGACTTCCCTTAATTTTTCTGGATTGTGGCTACGGACTTCGCCTTCCAGCTCCACTTCTTCAGGTACTATGTTGGTGGCCTTGCCACCGTGTATCAATCCGACATTTGCAGTGGTATATTCATCAATACGGCCCAGGGGAACTTCTGCCAAAGCCCTGGCCGCAACCTGTATGGCATTTATCCCCAGTTCGGGATGGAGACCTGCGTGGGCGGCCTTGCCGACAACCCTGACCTTGAAACGAATGGCACAAGGGGCCTGATTTATTAAGACCTCAGGGTCACTTGAATCGAGAGCATATCCAGCCTTTGCCTCAAGCAGAGCAGGGTCCAGTGATTTGGCGCCCAGCAGTCCTATTTCCTCGCATACAGTAAATAGAAATTCAATAGGACCATGAGAGACCCTGTGCTCTTTTAATAACCTGGCCGTCTCGATAAGTATGGCTATAGCCGCCTTATCATCAGCACCCAGGACTGTGGTCCCGTCACTCCGGAAGATACCGTCCTTTAAGATGATCTTGATTCCTCTTCCGGGCTCCACGGTGTCCATGTGGGCATTAAAAAAAATTGGGGCTATCTTTTCCGTCCCTGGGATGCGGGCAATGAGGTTGCCGCTCTCAGAGCCTGTCTGAGCACGTGATTGATCTTCTGTTACCTCCGCTCCCATTTCTTCTTTCAGCGTCCTCTTGATCCAGTCTGCAACAGCCCCTTCTTCTCTTGAAGGGCTGTCAATTGAGACAAGTTGCCTGAAGGTATCAGACAGGCGATCGCGATTAATCTTTAAGCTCATCATGTCCTTCCTCATCTGCCCAAGGCCGGGGACCGATGGCAATATCCAGCACCTCGTCCATGTGACGAACCGGCTTGAAATCGAGCTGCCTGCGGATATTTGCCGGTATCTCTTCCAGGTCCATCAGGTTTTGCTCGGGAATTATAACAGTGTAGATGCCGGCCCTCAGTGCTGCCAGGGCCTTTTCCTTGATCCCTCCGATAGAAAGAATCCGGCCACGCAAGGTTATCTCCCCTGTCATGACCACATCCTTGTTGACCGGCTTATGCACCAGGGCAGAAACAAGAGCTGTAGTAAGGGTTATGCCTGCGGAAGGCCCGTCCTTGGGTATGGCCCCGGCCGGTACATGGATGTGTATGTCCTTTTCCTCAAAGACATCCGGGTCAATACCAAGCTCTTCGGCCCTGGACCTTGCGTAACTTAAGGCAGCCTGGGCCGACTCCTTCATGACCTCGCCCATAAGTCCAGTCAGAGTAAGTTTCCCGTTCCCCTTCATGATGCTGGCCTCAACCCGAAGGATCTCTCCTCCAAAAGGAGTCCATGCAAGCCCTGTTACAACCCCTACCTGGCTCTCTTCCTGTTCCAGGTCCGTCTCATACTTCGGGATACCAAGGCATTGTTTAATATTGGCACCGGTGATTTTAAAAACCCCCTTCTCTCCTTCGGCGATCCGTCTTGCCGTCTTTCTGCAAATTGCGGCGATCTGCCTCTCGAGTTCCCGGAGTCCTGCCTCCTGGGTATAATCTGAAATTATCCTTACAAGCGCGGCATCTGAAATCTTCAGGACTTTTTCCGAAAGCCCGTGTTCCTTGAGCTGTCTTGGGATCAGGTATTTCTTTGCAATGGCCTTTTTTTCTTCGCCGGTATAGCCGGATAGCTGGATCACCTCCAGTCGATCAAAAAGCGCGGAAGGAATAGTATCAGATGCATTGGCAGTAAGGATAAACATTACTTTTGAAAGATCAAAGGGCAGATCCAGGTAATGATCAGTGAATGTATTGTTCTGCTCAGGATCGAGGACCTCCAGCAGGGCGGCAGCAGGGTCCCCTCGAAAGTCAGCCCCGATTTTGTCCACCTCATCCATCATGAACACAGGATTGTTACTCCCGGCCCTTTTAAGTCCCTGGATGATCCTTCCCGGCAAAGCGCCGATATATGTCCTGCGGTGACCCCGAATCTCCGCCTCATCCCTGACACCACCCAGAGATATCCTGATAAATTTTTTCCCAATGGTTCGGGCTACAGAACGGCCCAGAGATGTCTTGCCAACCCCTGGTGGACCTATAAAGCACAGAATCGGCCCCTTTGCAGAAGGGTTAAGCTTCCGAACAGCGATGTATTCAACTATACGCTCCTTAACCTTTTCCAGATCATAGTGATCCTCATCCAGAATCTTCTGTGCCCTGCGCACGTCCAGTTTGTCCTTTGTGCTCTTTGACCATGGGACCTCAACCAGCCAGTCGATGTATGTCCTCACCATAGACGCCTCAGATGCTTCGGGGTGCATTGACTCAAGCCTCTGGATTTGTTTAAGAGTTTCCTTCTCTGCCTCCTTGGGCATCTTGGCCTTGCGGACCTTTTTTCTCAGCTCTGCCAATTCTTCAGACTTTTCGTCGATTTCTCCTAACTCACGTCTTATGGCCATCAACTGCTCCCGGAGAAAATATTCTCTCTGGGTCTTGGTCATTTCCTCCTTGGCCTCGGACTGGATTTTGGCCTGCACGGTGGAGACCTCAAGCTCCCTTGTGAGCAAATTATTTACTTCCTTTAAACGTGCCAAAGGATCTGTCATTTCGAGCAGCCGCTGTGCCTCAGCGGACTTCAAGTTAAGATTGGATGCCACGATATCCGCCAGCCTGCCTGGTTCCTCAACACCATTTAAAATGGCTCCCATCTCGGGAGTAAAGACACCTTTAAGATTAAACAGTTTTTCCGCCTGATCTCTTACATTTCGAATAAGGGCCTCTACTTTTACGGATATCTCGGCAGGCTCTTCTTCCTTGACAGTCTCTACGCGGACTTTAAAGCAAGGTTTATCCTGCAGGAATTCCTGAATAGTCCCTTTTACAAGGGCCTGACCAAGGACTTTGAGACGCCCGTCAGGAAGCTGAAGGGTCCTCATTATCATGGCCACAACGCCGGTCTTATATAATCCATCCTTGGATGGATTCTCTTCTGAGGCGTCCTTCTGTGTAACCAGAAAAATCATCCTGTCAGAGGCCAGGGCCTCGTTTATTGCGGCCACGGAGGCTTCTCTCCCAATGAAAAGGGGAATAATCATTGAAGGAAAGACTATCACGTCCCTTACCGGCATCAGAGGAAGCTCTTCAGGTATTTCTATAGGCTCCTGGTCATCTATCTCAAGCAGATTTGTAATAGTATCTTCTATGTCCATTTTGATTTGGTTACTCCCTTTTTATATGGAGCCGCTTACAAAACTCAAGATTTTGTTCGAGGGCAAGGCGCGAGGAGGTGAAAAAGCGCAGTGTACTTGGCGTACATGAGCATTTTTCACCGACGAGTAACGCAGCCATCGGGCGAAAGATGGGTTTTGCAAGTGGCTCCAAAGTGACATGCAATAAAATGATCCTTTGCAACTTCCGTCCAGAAAGGGCGTTCTGTGCAGCACTTGTCTGTAGCCAGACTGCACCGGGGGAAAAATGCGCATCCCTTTTGGTATCTATCTGTTTTATAATTATGTGTTAATCCATGGTCCCTTTTCTTTGCCTTCACGCCCATCTTTGGATCCGGCACAGGAACAGCACTCAGAAGAAGCGACGTATAAGGATGATGGTGATTTGGTGATTTGGTGATTTGGTGATTTGGTGATTGCAGAAATGCATTTTTGGGCATCAATTCCATAAGCTGACCTTTGTACATAACAGCTACACGATGACTTACAAACTGTATTACAGGAAGATCATGTGAGATAAACAGGAAAGAGAGTTTATGTCTTTCCTGGAGGTCAAGGAGCAGATTTATGATCTGGGCCTGAATAGAGACATCAAGAGCAGATGTCGGCTCATCGGCAACTATCATCTTCGGAGTTGTGGCAAGGGCCCGGGCCAAACCAATACGTTGGCGCTGGCCTCCACTGAACTCATGTGGATAGCGGCTCAGGATCTGTTCGTCCAGGCCGACTTCTTTCAGCAGTCTTGTTACCCGCTCTTTATAATGGTTTTTGTGGCACAGTCTGTGTATTTTCAAAGGTTCGCACAGGATCTTAAAGATCGTCTTTTTGGGATTTAAGGAGGAAAAGGGGTCCTGGAAAACCATTTGTGCGTGACGCCGGAAATTTTGCAGCCTGGTTTTATCAAAATCAGCAATGTCATATCCGGAAAAGAAAACCTGTCCGCTCGTAGGAGATTCAAGGCCCAAGGCTATCTTAGCCAGTGTGGATTTACCACAGCCGCTTTCTCCCACAAGTCCTAAGATCTCACCTTCTTTAACAGATAGATTAACCCTGTCCAAAGCCTTAATCCTGTATGAACCTGAGGCAAAAAAGCTATGCCGCACGGAATAGTCCTTGCTAACGGCTTTGAACTCACAGATCGAATCTTTCATATAGGATGGTTATACCGCAAAATTTCATGAAATATGATTCCGCTCAAAATGCTCCATCCGCTGAGACGCACAACAAATGTTGAATGTTAAATGTTGAATGTTGAATTAAGGTATATATCTTTTAAATCTTCTTCCACAATTCAGCATTCACCATTCAGCA